>JAIRKS010000137.1 GCA_031259905.1 Odoribacteraceae bacterium | reverse complement strand
ATGTTTTTTTCAAAAAGATTTTGTTCGCTTACATTCTCCCTCTATATTCGCGGCGAATAAACGTTAAAAGAATGAACAGTTTTTACCTACACGTGATTCTATTCGTGACCGGTGGAGTGATTACCACGGGAGCGGGAAAGGCACGCGGGTAAAACCGGTAGTTGAATGTTGACGAAGCCTTCCCCGCGATTCCGGGGAAGGCTTCTCTGTTTTAAGGATAAGGAGATGAGACAAGAGAATTTTATACACGTGATGCTAATCGTCATTCGGCTCGTGGGGCTACGCGAGTGACGGGAGGAAGGTCGTGCATGAACAAAAAAGATTTCAGAGCCTTTCTCCCGGAACGAAGAAGGCTCTCTTCATTATTAATAAAGTGAATATGAAACATGAATTAAGAAGCGCGGTGACTACCACCGGTCGACGGATGGCCGGCGCGCGGGCCTTGTGGAGGGCCAACGGGATGAAGGAGGAGCACGTCGGGAGACCGGTCGTCGGGATCGTGAACTCGTTCACGCAGCTCGTGCCGGGGCACGTCCACTTGCACGACGCGGGGCAGCGCGTCAAGCGGGTGATCGAGCAGGCGGGGTGCTTCGCCGCCGAGTTTAACACGATCGCCATCGATGACGGTATCGCTATGGGGCACGACGGGATGCTTTACTCGCTTCCCTCGCGGGAGATTATCGCCGATAGTGTCGAGTACATGGCGAACGCTCACCGGGTGGATGCCCTGGCGTGTATCGGTAATTGCGATAAGGTGACGCCCGGCATGTTGATGGCCGCGGCGCGGTTGAATATCCCGGCGGTGTTCGTGTCGGGAGGCCCGATGGAGGCGGGCGTGTTCCGCGGGGAGCGGGTGGATTTGATTGACGTGATGGTGAGGGGCGCCGACGAGGGGTTTGATGACGAGGCGCTGGCGGAGCTGGAACGGGCGGCCTGCCCCGGCTGCGGTTCTTGTTCGGGCATGTTCACGGCTAACTCGATGAATTGCCTGAACGAGGCGCTCGGCATGGCGTTGCCGGGGAACGGGACGCTGGTGGCCACGCACGTGGGGCGGCTCGCGTTGCTCGACGAGGCGGCCAGGACGGTTGTCCGCGCCGCGTTGGCTTATTACGAGGAGGGGGACGAGAGGGTGTTGCCGCGCTCGGTGATTAGCCGCGCTTCTCTCGAGAACGCGATGGCGCTGGATATCGCGATGGGAGGGTCGACGAACACGGTGTTGCACTTGCTCGCGATCGCGCGGGAGGCGGGTGTCGATTTCTCGATGGGGGATGTTGACCGGGTTTCGCGGCGCGTGCCGGTGTTGTGCAAGGTTTCTCCCAGTTCGCGTTATCACGTCGAGGACGTGCACCGTGCCGGTGGCGTGATGGCGATTCTCGGCGAGCTGGCGCGGGCGGGGCTGGTGGACGCGGGGGCGAGGCGCGTGGACGGGATGACGCTGGGCGATTGCCTGGCGAGGCGTGACGAGGGGAGGCGCCGCTTGTACCTGGCCGCTCCCGCCGGGGAGAGGGGCGTGACGCTCGGCGGGCAGGAGTGTTATTATTCCTCGCCGGACGAGGACAGGGCGAGGGGGTGTGTCCGTTCCGTGGAGACCGCGTACGCGCGTGACGGCGGGCTGGCTGTTCTCCGGGGTAACCTCGCGCCGGACGGTTGCGTGGTGAAGACGGCCGGGGTGAGCGACGAGTTGTTGCGTTTCCGCGGGAGCGCGCGGGTGTACGAGTCGCAGGAGGAGGCCGTCCGTGGTATTCTCGACGGGGAGGCGCGGGCCGGGGAGGTGATCGTGATCCGTTACGAGGGGCCGAGGGGCGGGCCGGGGATGCAGGAGATGTTGTACCCGACTTCCTACCTCAAGTCCCGCGGGCTGGATCGCTCTTGCGCCCTGGTGACCGACGGGCGTTTTTCCGGGGGCACGTCGGGGTTATCCATCGGTCACGTCTCGCCGGAGGCGGCCGCGGGTGGAGCGATCGCCCTGGCGCGTGACGGGGACGTGATCGAGATAGACATCCCGTCGCGGGAGATCCGCTTGCTGGTGGACGACGGGGAGCTGGCGCGCAGGCGGGCGGGGGTTTCCCGCTTCGTTCCCGCCTCGCGCTGTCGCGAGGTGCCGGCGTCGCTCCGCGCGTACGCTCGTTTCGTCAGTTCGGCCGACAAGGGGGCCGTCAGGATAGTTACCGGGGATTAACACGCGTTGGACATGAATAACACGAATAACACGATTGACGATAGGACGGGGGAGACCCCGGAGTACAGCGGGTCACGGGCGGTGATCGAGTCGCTTTTGCAGGAAGGCGTGGAGGTGATTTTCGGGTATCCCGGCGGGTCGATTATCCCGGTGTACGATATTCTTTACGATTACCGCGACCGGCTTCATCACGTGCTCACGCGTCACGAGCAGGGGGCCGTTCACGCGGCGCAGGGGTATGCCCGCGTCTCCTCGCGGGTGGGGGTGTGCATGGTGACTTCCGGTCCCGGCGCGACGAACACGATTACCGGGCTGGCCGACGCGATGGCCGACTCGACGCCGCTGGTGTTGATTACCGGGCAGGTGGGTTCGGCGCAGCTGGGGACGAACGCGTTCCAGGAGGTGGATATTATCGCGATCACGCGGCCGGTGACCAAGTGGAATTGCCAGGTGAGGCAGGCTTCCGAGATTGCCGGCGCGCTTTCCCGCGCGTTTTACCTCGCCCGCAGCGGGAGGCCAGGGCCGGTGGTGATCGATATCACGAAGGACGCGCAGCTGGAGATGACGCGCTTCCGCTACGAGCCGACACGGAACGTGAGGGGGTACGTGCCTTACCCGATTCCCGACCAGCGGCAGGTGGATAAGGCCGTCGCCCTGATCCGGGAGGCGCGCCGGCCGATGATTCTTTTCGGGCAGGGCGTGACGCTCGGTGGCGCGGAGGAGGAGTTCCGGGCGTTTGTCGAGAAGAGCGATATTCCCGCGGCGTCGACGCTGCTGGGGCTTTCCACGCTTCCGGTGACGCACCCGCGGTACGCGGGGTTGCTGGGGATGCACGGGAATTACGCTCCCAATATCAAGAACAGGGAGTGTGACTTGCTGGTGGCCGTCGGGATGCGGTTCGATGACCGCGTGACCGGGAATCCCCTCAAGTTCGGTGAGAATGCCCGGATCGTTCACCTGGAGATCGACCCGGCGGAGATTAACAAGATTATCCGCGTGGATGTCCCCGTGCTCGGCGACGTGAAGGAGACGCTCCCGCTGTTGACCGCCGGGATCGAGCAGGGGGATCACGAGGAGTGGATGGCAGGGTTTCGTGCCTGTGCCGGGGTGGAGGAGCGGGAGACGATCTCGCCGGCTATCCACCCGGGGGACGCGGTGCTGCACATGGGGGAGGTGGTGCGCGCCGCGAGCGAGATCTACGATGACGACGCGGTGCTGGTCACGGACGTCGGGCAGCAGCAGCTGTTCGCTTGCCGTTACTTCGGGTACAAGCGCCCGCGTAGCGTCGTCACGTCCGGCGGGCTGGGGACGATGGGCTTCGGCCTCCCCGCCGCCATCGGCGCCAGCCTGGGAGCGCCGCACAGGGATGTCTGCCTTTTCGCCGGGGACGGCGGGCTGCAGATGACGATACAGGAGCTGGCGACGGTCGCGCAGCTGGGCTTGCCGGTCAAGATCCTGTTGATGAATAACGGATTCCTGGGCATGGTGCGGCAGTGGCAGGAGCTTTTCTTCCACAAGAGATACTCGTTTACCGCGATCGCTAACCCGGAGTTCGAGTATATCGCCCGCGCGCACCGCGTGGCCTACCGGCTGCTGGAACGACGCGAGGATCTCCACGACGCTATCCGGGAGATGAAGGAGCACCCCGGCCCCTTCCTGCTGGAGGTAAAAGTGATGCAGGAAGAGAACGTCTTCCCGATGATACCCGTCGGCGCCGCGGTGTCCGACATATTGTTGAAGTAAGAACATGAATCAGATTAAACCAACCATTTAAAATCAACTACTATGGCAATCATTAAATTTGGAAACACGGAAGAAAACGTGGTTACACGACAGGAATTCCCTCTCGCGAGGGCGTTAGACACGTTGAAAGAAGAGACAATCGCCGTCATCGGTTACGGCGTGCAAGGCCCCGGCCAATCCCTCAACTTGAAGGATAACGGCTTCCGGGTCATCGTCGGGCAACGGGCGAACAGCAGCAGCTGGGACAAGGCCGTGGCCGACGGGTGGGTACCCGGGGAGACGCTCTTCGAGATCGAGGAGGCGGCGCGCCGGGCCACGATCATCCAGTACCTCCTCTCGGATGCCGGGCAGATCGCCCTCTGGCCCACCGTCCGCGCGCACCTCTCGCCCGGGAAGGCGCTCTACTTCTCGCACGGCTTCGGCATCACCTACCTCGAGCAGACGGGCATCGTCCCGCCCCCCGACGTGGACGTGATCCTCGTCGCGCCCAAGGGCTCCGGCACGTCGCTCCGCCGCATGTTCCTCCAGGGGCGGGGGCTGAACTCCAGCTACGCCATCTTCCAGGACGCCACGGGGAGGGCCTGGGAACGCGTCGTCGCCCTCGGCATCGGCGTCGGCTCCGGCTATCTCTTCGAGACGACCTTCAAGAAGGAGGTCTACTCCGACCTCACCGGCGAACGCGGCACCCTCATGGGCGCCATCCAGGGGATATTCTCCGCCCAGTACGAGGTGTTGCGCGCCAACGGTCACTCCCCCTCCGAGGCTTTCAACGAGACGGTCGAGGAGCTGACGCAAAGCCTCATGCCGCTCGTCGCGGAGAACGGCATGGACTGGATGTACGCGAACTGCTCCACCACCGCGCAGCGAGGGGCCCTCGACTGGTGGAAGCGCTTCCGCGACGCCACGCGTCCCGTCTTCGAGGAGATATACCGCGACGTGGCCGCGGGGAAGGAGGCCCGACGGGCGATCGAAGCGAACGGGAGAGACGATTACCGCGAGCAGCTCTCCGGCGAGCTGAAGGAGTTGAGGGAGTCGGAGCTGTGGGAAGTGGGGAGCGTCGTGCGGACGTTACGCCCGGAATCAAACCCGTCATGAAACCCGCTTACTTCCCGTCACTCGACGGGATCGCCGCCGCGGAACAACGGCTGGAGGAGATCATGCAGGCAACGCCGCTGGTGAATAACCAGCGGCTGTCGTCCCGTTACAACGCCACCGTGCTCCTCAAGCGCGAGGACCTGCAGCTCGTCCGCTCCTACAAGATCCGCGGCGCCTACAACAAGATCCGCTCCCTCCCCGCCGCCGCCCTCGCCGGCGGCGTCGCCTGCGCCAGCGCGGGCAATCACGCCCAGGGAGTCGCCTTCTCCTGCGACAGGCTCGGGATCACGGGCACGATCTTCATGCCCGTGACCACCCCCAGGCAAAAGATAAACCAGGTAAAAATGTTCGGGAAAGATCACGTGACGATCGTCCTCTCCGGCGACACCTTCGACCAGGCCAACGCCGCCGCCGTCGAGGCGAGCCGCGCGCGGGGGATCACCTTCATCCCCCCCTTCGACGATCCCGCCGTCATCGAGGGACAGGCCACCGTCGCCGCCGAGATCCACCGGCAGGCCCGCCCGCGCGTCGACTACGTCTTCGTCCCCGTCGGTGGCGGCGGGCTAGCCTCCGGTCTCGGCGCCTACTACAAGCAGGTCAGTCCGGCAACGCGCGTCATCGGCGTCGAGCCTGCCGGGGCGGCCGGGATGAAACGATCCCTCGAGGAGGGACGCGTCACGACCCTCGACGCGATCGACAAGTTCGTCGACGGGGCGGCCGTGCAACGCGTCGGCGACCTCACCTTCGAGATCTGTCGCGAAGTGCTCGACGATATCATCACCGTCCCCGAGGGCAAGGTCTGCACCACGATCCTCGACCTTTACAACTACGACGCTATCGTCGTCGAACCGGCCGGCGCCCTTGCCATCAGCGCCCTCGACTTCTACCGCGAGCGCCTCGCCGGGAAGACGGTCGCCTGCATCGTCAGCGGGAGCAATAACGACATCACGCGCATGGAAGAAATCCGCGAACGCTCCCTCCTGTACGAGGGGCTGAAGCATTATTTCGTCATCAACTTCCCCCAGCGCGCAGGCGCCTTGCACGATTTCGTGAGCCGCGTCCTCGGCCCGGGCGACGACATTACCTACTTCGAGTACAGGAAGAAGACGCACCGCGAGAAAGGCCCGGCACTCGTCGGTATCGAGGTGCAACATCCGCGCGACGTGGAGACGATCATCGCCCGGCTCGACGAGCATCACATCTCTCACGAGTACCTGAATCGCGATCTCGCGCTCTTCGAGTTCATGGTCACGTGACCCGCGTCCCTCGACCTCACGATCACGTGCCTCCCCCCGGTATCCTCTTCCAGACCGCCCGCACCCCGCGGGCGTTCTCTTTCATCGCTCCCCGCTGGCGTTCTCCTTCACGACCGCTCGCTCCCCGCTGTCGTGAACCGGGAAACCATCACCTGCCGGCCCCCACCCCCGGACGTGCGCGCGGGTAACGCGTGAAGATCATCACTCTCCTTAAATGGATTGAGCCCGGTGCAATACCGAGCTCAATATAAATATAGTGAGTATTAATCTGTCTAACTTTTGGGGTGCACTTCATTTTTTGAGACAGCCTCGTTTTTTCTATGTTTTAAAGAAGACATTAGGATCACCGCCACATTCGGTAACGATCATGGAGATAACGAGAGTTCTCATTTCCATGATAAAGCGTCGTTTGGCAGTCTTGTACCCGATGTCGTTAGCGAGCTTGTACATCAACACGAGCATCGACACGATCAGGGTCATGTACAACATGACCTCGATGCCATTCCTGTTCAGGGAA
>JAIRKS010000067.1 GCA_031259905.1 Odoribacteraceae bacterium | reverse complement strand
CCGACGGTCTCCCGACAACTGTACTGGCTCCGCCGGGAACACGCGACGGTCTCCCGACAACTGTACTGGCTCCGCCGGGAACACGCGACGGTCTCCCGACAACTGAACTGGCCCCGTCGGGAAGCTCCCGACGCTCTCCCGACAACTGAACTGGCCCCGTCGGGAAGCTCCCGACGCTCTCCCCACAATTGTACTGACTCAAGACTGTCGCGTTTCGAGACAGCCCCATGCTGCATGTCCCCGGGGATATACTGCGTATCCCCGGGGATATAGTGCGTGTCCCCGGGGATGTGGTACCAGTAAAGGACTATATGATATCGGAGAGGGAGTGTGTGACGTCAGGGAGAGGATGTATGATGCCGAGAAGGGAGTGTATGTTGCCGAGAAGGGAGTGTATGTTGCCGGGGAGGGAGTGTGTGATACCGGAAAGGGAGTGCGTGACTCCGGGAAGAGAGTGTATGATGCCGGGGAGGGAGTGTATGATACCGGAGAGGGAGCGCGTGTTTCGTCCTTTGGCGGGCCGGGGGGCGGGTTTGTCGTTTGCTTCCCGGCGAGGGGGGATGCTTCTCGCGCGGGGGATCGTGATCCCCGCGCGGGGGGCGTGCCGGCGGGGCGGCAGTCCTTGGCGGGGGGATCACGAGGTGTCTTTACTGGCGGTGACGGGGCGTCGCGCGCGCGGTGAGGGAGTGCCGGTTAGCGCTCGCGGTAGACGACGTCGACGACGCGGGCGAAGCCGGTGTACGCGACGCGCTTGGAAAGCGTGGCCGTCGCACCGTTCACGGGGTAGAAGCCGACGTGGCCGCCAGTAGTCGCGTCGTGGGAAGCGACGATCAGCTCGAATTGCCGGGCCATGAATTCCGGCGACTGGTCGCTCATGCTGGCGAGGTCGACGTTCTCGTAGAGGTTGAACTTCAGGAGCGTGATTTCGCCGGGGAGGTCGACGGCCGGTTGGACGGTCGTGGTGTTCGTGCCGAGATTGTGGAGGTAGACCTTGTTATCGACGGCGTAGAACATGAAGGGGTATTGCGAGTGGAAGGCGTACGCGGTGGCCTGCTCGAGGCCGGGGGCGTCGAGGTTCTCGTACTTGACTTCTTGCGCGAAGCCGTTCCCGGACATGTTGATGCCGAGGATGACGCGTCGTCCGTCGTTGCCGGCGAGGAGGGCGTAGACGAGGCCGCCGGAGTAGCGGGTGCTCTCCATGTGGAGCAGCTCCATGCCGGTTTGGAAGTTGAAGAGCGCGCCGGGCGGGTCGACGAGCGGGGTGAGGACGCGTCGCGCGGCCTCGTCCTGTCCGTATGTCCAGCCGAGGAAGCGCTTGTTGTCGATGTCGTAAAAGATGGCCGTCGTGCCGTTGCCGGGTCGTGCCTTGCTGAAGCCGGCGAATGGGGCGACGCGGTAGGTGGGCGGGTCTTGCAGCGTGGGCGTGTTGATGGGGCTTTCGAAGGCGTCGCCTCCCATGCCGGGGAATTGCCCGTAGAGGTTTCCGGCGTCGGAGACGGCGAAGATGGCTTGCGGGCCGAGGTAGTCGTCGAGTCCGACGAAGGGGAAGTATTTCACGACGTGTTCGCCGGCGGGCGGCGGGGTGATGAAGTCCCAGTTCCTGATCTCGCGTTCCTCGCTTGTCTCGAAGGAGGTCCAGTTGAGGAGGTATCCTCCCTCGCGGGAGAGGAGGTAGATGATGGTCTCGATGCCCGGTCGGGTGGTCGGGGAGAATCCGATCGCGGTGGCGTGGTGTATTTCCGGTAGGCCGAGGGGTGTCATGACGTCGCGGGCGAGGATGACGCTGTCGGCAACGCGGGCGATCATGTCGAGGCGCGCGCGTTCGTCCGGCCCGTCGTTGGAGAGCACCATGTATCCCTCGTAGAGGGGGGAGGTGACCTTGAGGGTGAAGGTGGTGGAGGCGGCGAGGCCGGTGCGGTTGTCGGTGACGATGAACCAGCAGGGGTACGTGCCGACGCGGAAGTTGGCGAGGGTGTCGAGGGTCATCGCACGCGCCAGCGTGTCGTCTTTCCCGGTCATGTAGAGGAAGGAGAAGTCGGGGTTGTCGCCGCGGATTTCTCCCTCGACGTCGGAGGTGACGAGGGGCGCGACGACGAGGTGTTCGGCGCTCCCGAAGACTTCTATGGTGGCGGGTATGCCGGTGATCGAGAGGCGCGCCGCGGGGCGGTAGGCGTCGTTGCCCTTGTCCGCGAGGCAGGCCGCGAGGAGGGGGATGACGAGGAGTGAAAGGATGTTGTTTTTCATGTTCGGTGGTGTTTTTTATTCGTAGGCGGAGTAATCGACGAGGTAGGCGCCGGCGAGTTGCATGAACGAGCCGTCGGCTTCCCTCTCCGGCGTGCCGGCGTCGGCGAGCGCCTGGAGTTTCTTTTGCACGATCGTGGAGGCGTAGCCGAAGCGTCCCATAGCGATTTTCGAGACGGGTAACATGCAAGTGACCCAGTCGGCGTCGCTCCAGCCGAGGGTGGAGTTGACGAAGGCGTACTTGCGGGCCGTCCACGTGCCGAAGTAGTCGGGCGGTACGCCGTACTCGGGCATCCCGGCGCAGAAGACGTTCCAGTAGAGCGGTTCAGTGTAGAACTCGTTCGCGGCGATGATGAAGCGCGTCGCGTCGACGGGGGTGCCGCGGACGGTGTAGAGGTTCGTGTTCTCGCGTGTCTCGAAGTAGATTTTGAAGTGCTCGTTTTCCTCGATCTTGAAGGCAATGGTGACTTCCCGCTCTTTCAGGTCGGGCGCACGGAGGACGTGCACGTCCAGTGTGGCGGCGCTTCCTCCTGCCGGGACGATGACCCCGGAGAGGTCTACCTCGTAGTGCGTGCCCCGCGTGGCGGTGGTCCGTTGCTCGTCGATGACGACGCGGACGGGACGGGGGTAGTCTTTCACGTGGCCGAGGGTGGCGACGGGTACGCGGACGAGGTGTTCCGTGACGTTTTGCATGGAGTGGTCGAGGGGGGTCATCGGCGTCCCGTAGTCGAGGAAGTCGAAGTACTCTTCGTAGATGGCCTCCATGTCGACGTCCAGCGTGCCGAAGGAGAGCGAGAGGCTGTCCTGGTAGTATTCCCTGCCCCCGGAGTCGCGGTTGCCGCTGGAGAAGTAGACTCCCGCTTCTTCCCTGTCGAAGCGGTTGACCTCTTCCGCGCAGGCTACCGGCAGCAAGAGGACGAGTGGTAATAGACGCGTGTGTTTCATGGCGTGATGGATTAACGGTTTTCTGTTTCGCTCGACGGTACGGGCGGGACGTGCGTCCCCTCGGTGATTTCCACGGGCGTGGCGCCGGCGCCGTTCTCGGCCGAGGGCATGGTCTCGCCGAGGCGCTTGTAGAGGAAGAAGGCCTGGCCCTCGCCGGTGAACTCGCGGAGGTACTCGAGGCGCAGGCGCGCGAGCAGCTCGCTCGTGGTGGCCGCGGCGAGCGTCGGCAGGCCCCGGCGTGCCCGCGCCGCGTTGAGCCACACGTACCCGTCGGCGGGATCCGGCTCGCTCTCGGCGGCTATGTAGTACATCTCTTGCAGGCGGACGAGCGACAGGAGCGTGGCGTGGAAGTGTTCCGATTCGGGATCGTTCGCGTCGGGACGGGCGATGGCCTTGTACTTGGTGAAGACGTGACCGGAGACGCCGACACTGGTGGATTGTTGCCACTGCGACTGGAAGCGGTAGTCCTGCGTCTCCCCGTTGAAGAGGCT
>JAIRKS010000212.1 GCA_031259905.1 Odoribacteraceae bacterium | reverse complement strand
TTGCCCTTCCCCCTGCAGGGGGAAGCATGGGTCGGGGGTCGGGTTGCCCTTCCCCCTGAAAATGCCGCCGTCGTCGCCTTTTCGTTGGCGTTGCTGTTGATAAACGCGCGGGTGTTGTTGTTTTTCATTGTAGTATCTCTTGTCGTGTTTACTCGTGACGTTGTTTGGCGCGCGGGTCTGCCCGTCGCTCCTCGCGAAGATAAGAGGAAGTTTCAGGTTACGTGCCGCGTGACGCGGTAAAATGACGGGACGCGTGGCGGCGGGAGCGCGCGGCGGCGGGAGCGTTGGCGGGTGATTCGCGGTCGATTCGCGGCGATTTTACTATCTTCGCGCCGGAAAGAATAGTCTCGTACCATGAATAAAAGCGTATTTACTTTATCGTTACTGCTCTCGCTGCTGTCGTTCCGCGGCGCGTCGGGGCAAGAGGACTCGATACCGCCGCCGGTGGTGATCGAGGCGACGTTCCTGGAGCGGCTGCTGGTGCCCGACACGCTGACGGGCGGCGAGGTGTCGCTGGGGGGAGACCCGCGGGTGACGCGGCTGGTGGAGTTGATGACGGGGGTGAACCGGCGCGACTTCTCGTTCCCCGGTTACCGCGTGCAGATCCTCTCGGCGAACACGGCGCGCGTGAAGCTCGATTCGCTGCAACGCTACGTCACGCGCTTCGAGGAGCTTTTCCCGGGGACGCGCGCGTACTTGCAGTACGTGGATCCCGACTTCAAGATCCGCGTCGGGAATTTCCGCGCGAAGATCGACGCGATGCCGTTGCTCAGGCGCGTGCGGCGCAAGTACCCGTCGAGTTACATTGTCAAGGAGACGATCCTGCTGAAAGACCTGCTGGAGCCGCGCGCGGCGGCGGACGACGAGGCAGCGGGCGAGGAAATCACGGATTCTTATTGAACGACGCCACGGCGTCGTCGAGCTGCCGTTCGAGCAGCGCGCGGTCGGCGTCGGTGGGAGAAGAGGCGATCGGCCGGTGGTTCATCCGCCGGCGGATCGCCTCTACCTGTCGCGCCACCGGTTCGCACGCCGGCGAGATGTACGCTTGCCGGAAAAGTTCCCAGATATAGTCCACGGCCACGGCGGAGGGGTGACACATGTCCTCGGCGTAGAAGCGATAATCGCGCAACTCGTCCAGGAGGATCTCGTAGGCGGGAAAATAGTGCACGTCGTCGAAAAGCTCCTGCAAGCGCTCGACGGCCAGCAGGAGGGTCGCCTTGCTGAGCTGGTTACCGCGCGCGCCGTCGCGCCGGTGACGGACGGGGCTGACGGTGAAGAGCACCCTCAGCGCGGGGTTGACGGCGCGCAACGCGGGGAGGAGCGCCTCGTAGCGCCGGACGATCTCGTCGACACCGGCGCGATACCGCTCGAACTCCCTGTCGGGAATCTTGTGGCAGTTGGCGACGATGATCCCCTCGCGGCGATGCCTGTACACCCACGCCGTGCCCCACGTCACGACCAGCAGGCTGGCCTCCCGCAACGCCTCCGCGCCGCGCTCCAGCCGGGCGTTGATCCGCGCGAGACAGGCGCGCGCGTCGGGGTCGGAGAACGCACCGTGGTGGTAAAGACTCGCCCACTTCCCGTCGACGCGCAGCAGGTCGCGCTCCTCCATCCGCCGTTCCTCCACGAGGAACTCCAGCGCGTTGGCGATCGAGAAGGGGTTGTACAGTATCCCGCACGGGTTCACCTCGACGGGAAAGCGGTAGTAGGCGAGCTTCCCGGCGATGCTCTCGGCAAAACATGACCCGATGCACAGCAGCCTCGAGCGGTAGTCGATGGTGAAACCGGGGGCCGTCACCCCCGCCCTTGTCATTAGTTCCATAGCGTTGTCTTTTACGGTTGACCAAATGTAGGAATAATCGAAATAATTCCTACCTTTGCCCGAAACCTGTTAACAGAGGGGTAGACATGGATTTGACAGCATGAAGAACAGGTATGTAAGCACGTCGGGAGTGGTGAGGCCGGCCCGTTAATCCCGGACACGAACAATTAATTGGCGAAACAAAGTACGCTCTCGCTGCCTAATCGAATCACAGTAGAACAGGCTTAATCCCCGCTCGGCGAGTGGGGACGAGACATTCCACCGGAGGTCCCGCCTTGTGCCATCCGGGTTCGGGGTGCAGCAAAGACGAGGCTAGCGCGCGGCACGCCCCGCGACACGCGCGAAATTTCAGGGGCTAAGACGCGAGTTGGGTGCTTTTCCCCGTGTCGCGTTCGAAAACCAACGAGAAGATAAGCGTGTAGAAAGCATATCGATTCCATGTTTGGACCGGGGTTCGATTCCCCGCTACTCCACAGACAGACGAAACGCGCCCGGGGGATGAAACGCCTTCGGGCGCGTTGTTCGTGCACGAGTGTAATTTAATAACGAGTATCATGTCACACCTTGCCCCGTTGATAAGCGACCTGGCCCTGATCCTGATCACGGCCGGCATCACGACGATCCTCTTCAAGCGGTTGAAACAACCGGTGGTGCTGGGGTATATCGTCGCCGGTTTCCTCATTAGCCCGCGTTTCTACTTGCTGCCGTCGGTGGCCGATCCCGGCAATATCCAGATATGGGCCGACATCGGGATCGTCTTCCTGCTGTTCGCGCTGGGACTGGAGTTTAGTTTCCGCCGGTTGATGGCGGTGGGAGGGACGGCCTCCGTCGCGACGCTCCTCAACATGGGGTCTATGATCATCGTCGGCTACCTCATCGGGCAGTGGGTGGGGTGGACGCCGATGGAGTCGATATTCCTGGGGGGGATGCTGTCGATGTCCTCGACGACGATCATCATCAAGGCGTTTAACGACATGGGGCTGCAGAAGAAGAAGTTCGCGGGGATCGTCTTCGGGATGCTGATCGTGGAGGATCTGGCGGCGATATTGATGATGGTGCTGCTGTCGACGGTGGCCGTGAGCAAGCACTTCGCCGGCATGGAGTTGATCGAGAACGTGGCGCGGTTGCTGTTCTTTATCGTGATCTGGTTCGTCGGCGGGATTTACATCGTGCCGAGCCTGCTGAAACGCTTCCGTCGCTTCCTCGACGACGAGGTGATGCTGGTCGTCGCCGTGGGACTGTGCCTCGGCATGGTGCTGTTCGCGAGCGCTGCCGGCTTCTCCGCCGCGCTGGGGGCGTTCATCATGGGGTCTATCCTGGCCGAGACGATCGACGCGCGGCGGGTCGAGCACCTGATAGAGCCGCTGAAAAACTTGTTCGGCGCGGTCTTCTTCGTCTCCGTGGGGATGATGCTGTCGCCGGAGATCTTCGCGGGGCAGGGGTGGATGATCCTGATCTGCACGGTGGCGGTGCTGGTGGGGCGCGTGATCTTCGCGACGCTCGGCGTGCTGGCGTCGGGGGAGGGGCTGAAGGTGGCGCTGCAATCCGGCTTCAGCCTGGCGCAGATCGGGGAGTTCTCCTTCATCATCGCCACGCTGGGGATGCAGCTGGGGGTGATCAGCGCGTTTATCTACCCGATGATCGTCACCGTGTCGATCATCACGACGTTTACCACTCCTTATTTTATACGCCTGGCGGGGCCTGCCAACGCGATGCTCGAACGGGTGATCCCCGCGGGGTGGCGCGTGCTGGTGGACGGGTACTCGGCCTCGCGCGGGAAGAGCGTGAACCGGCAGGGGGACTGGGCGCGGGTGTGGCGGAGCGTGCTGTCGAAGGTGGCGGTGTTTCTCCTGCTGTCGATCGCCGCGCTGCTGCTGTCGCGGCAGTACGTGATCCCCTTCATAACCGGTAACGTCCCCGGCGCGTGGGGGGCGACGCTGGCGGCGGCGGTGTCGCTGCTGTTCATGGCGCCGTTCCTGGCCGGGCTCGTGTTGCCGGGGAGAAAGACCAGGGCGGAGTTCTCGCGCCTGTGGACGGATAGCCCGTTCTACAAGGGGCTGCTGATCTCGCTGATGCTCTCCCGCGTGATCGCTTGCATGGCGCTGATCCTGCAGGTGCTGATCCCGCTGTTCCCCGTCGCGAAGATCCCGCTGGTGCTTGTCGCGTTCATCATCATGCTGGCGCTGGTTTTCTTCGAGGGGTTCAAGCGACGCCCGGAGAGGATGGAGAAACTGTTCATGGAGAACCTGACCGAGAAGGAACGGGTGGAGGAGAGCGGCGAGGCCATCAACCGGCAGGTGAGGGGCGTCCTGCTGGATAAGAACGTGCACGTGGAGGAGATCGACGTCCCGCGGGAGGCCGCGATCCTCGGCAAGACGCTCGCCGAGCTGAATTTCAAGCAGCGCGCGGGGGTGAATGTCATCAGCATTACCCGCGGGTCGCGACGGCTGAATATCCCCGACGGGGGGGAGACGATCTTTCCCCTCGACAAGATTACCGTGGTCGGCTCGGACGAGGAGATCCAGCAGTTCATGCAGGTGGTGCAGGAGGGAAGCCTGGCGGCGGGGAGCGAGGAGCCGCTGCAACAGATCGCGCTCTCCCGCTACGCTATCGAGGAAGGCTCGCCGCTGATCGGGAGGTCGATAAAGGAGTTGAAGGTGCGCGAGAAGACGGGCTGTCTCGTCATCGGTATCAACAGGGGAGGGGAGGAGATCACCGGCCTGGATGCCGACCTCGCGCTGCAACAGGATGACCTCCTCTGGCTGGCGGGCGAGGAGGGATTCCTCTCCGCCTTCGAGACGAACTTGCTGGCATGATCGCCGGCACCCCTAAACGAAGTAGAGACGCGGCACGCCGCGTCTCTACCTCTTTATATCTCTCCCGCGCGCGCTACCTGTCGAGCGCCTCGATGGCCGCGAGGAGTGCCTCTTTGGTGACCGGCTGCAGGTCGAGCGTCTCCTGCAGCCCCCCGTTGACGGTGATCTCCTTGCTGGCGAGGGAATACTCCCCGTCCTTGATCGAGAACGCGATCAGCGTCCCCTCCCTGCCGATGGGCATGCTGTCGTCGTAACTCTTGACGGTCGTCGCGTCGACCCCCGTGTAGAGTTGCGCGACCACGTTCATCTCCTTGGCCTTGAAGAAGACGAAGGTATCGCCGTCGTACCCCTGGTAGTTAGCCAGCGTGCCCACCTGCCCGGTGAGCGCGACGGTGATGGTAGCCTTCTCGCTCGCCTCCCAGAAGATGTCGCAGTTGATCCACCCGAGCTTCTTGAACCCGAACGAGAAGCTCCCCTTGGACGAGAACACCGCCAGCTCGTCGAAATCCTCCAGCGTGTTGACCAGCGTGTCGGCGATCTCCTGCCACGCGAACTTCCCGTTGTCTTCCACGTTGCCTTCCCACAGGAGCGTCACGACGCCGTCCTCCTTCTCCGTCGGGACGCTCACCGGCAGGAATTGCAGCGTGACCGGGTCGACGTCTTGCCCTCCTTGCACCACGTTGACGTTGAAGAAGCCGTCCGACTCGAGGTAGCCACTCTCCCAGTTCGTGTTCATCCCGGCGAGGATCACCGCGCTCGGCTTCAGCATCGCGAGCACCTCGACGGTGTACTCTCCCGTGATCGGGACGCCGTCACGCGTGAACACGTCGCCGCCGGGGATCGACAACGTCAGGCCGTTGCCCAGGTCGAGCGTCCGGGGCTGGTCGGACACCTGGCACGTGAACACCTGCTTGGCGCCGGCCAGGTTCTCCTTGATGAAGTCGCTTGCCTGGAAATGTTTTTCTAACTCGTCGCCCTCGTTGGAGCACGCGCAGCAAAGAGCGCCCGCGCAAAACATGGAAAATAAAAATTGCTTCATAATCGTGTTTTTAAAATGATCAATCAGGGTTAAGACGCGTGCGCGCCGCGTTAGTTGCACGATGTCCCCCCGCGTTAAACGAGTTTAACAACCGCTGCCAGCCGTCGCGCGTGCCGGTACTTCACGGAAACCGTTATCTTCGCGTCATTTAAATGAACAAGCATGAGAGTAGTAGCATTCAACGGTAGCCCAAGGAAAGAGGGCAACACCGCGCGGGCCATCAACACCGTCGCCGACGAGCTTCGCGCGCGGGAGATCGACGTCGAGACCGTCCACGTGGGCAACAAGACCATCGCCGGCTGCGTCGCCTGCGGGCAGTGCGCCAGGAACCGGGATAACCGCTGCGCCGCGCACCGCGACGACGTCAACCGGTGGATAGAGATGATCACCGCCGCCGACGGGCTGATCATCGCCTCGCCCGTCTATTTCGCCGGCATCAACGGCACCATGAAGGCGTTCCTCGACCGCGCGGCTTACGTCCTCTCGCGCGGCGGCGGCGTCGCCCGCTACAAGGTAGGCACCGCGCTCGTCGCCGTCAGGCGTGCCGGGGGGAGTACCGCCCTCGACTCGCTGCACCACTACCTCCAGTTCCTCGAGATCCTCACCCCCGCCTCCAATTACTGGAACATCATCCACGGCAGGTTGCCCGGCGAGGTCGAGCGCGACGACGAGGGGCAGCAAACCCTCCGCGTCCTCGGCAGGAACATGGCATGGCTCATGCACGCCGTGCAACGCGGCAAGCAATCCATCCCCCTGCCGGCGACGGAAGAGAAGATTTCCACGCACTTTATCCGTTAACACCCCCTGCCACCATGAACGACAAGCAATCCCACACGCCCCTCTCCTCCCTCGGCGAGTTCGGGCTAATCCGCAGGCTGACGCGCCGCGCCCGCCTCGCCAACCCCTCCTCGTGCCGCGGGGCGGGGGACGACGCCGCCGTCCTCGATTACAATAACGGCAAGAAGCTCCTCGTCAGCTCCGACATGCTCGTCGAGGGCATACACTTCGATCTCGCCTACGTCCCGTTGAAGCACCTCGGCTACAAGGCCGTCTCCGTCAACGCCAGCGACATCTACGCCATGAACGGA
>JAIRKS010000074.1 GCA_031259905.1 Odoribacteraceae bacterium | reverse complement strand
CTTTTTTTATTTACATTTGCCGCTGTCTAATTCAAACATGTAATATATGGCAAAGTTTTTAACGTCGAAGGAAGAGAATTACGCGCAATGGTATAACGATTTGGTGATTAAGGCGGGGTTAGCAGAGAACTCGGTGGTGAGGGGCTGCATGGTGATCAAGCCGTACGGGTACGCCTTGTGGGAGAAGATCCAGCAGCAGCTGGACGTGATGTTCAAGGAGACGGGGCATAGCAACGCCTACTTCCCGTTGCTGATCCCGAAGTCATTCTTCTCTAAAGAGGCGAGCCACGTGGAGGGGTTCGCCAAGGAGTGCGCGGTGGTGACGCATTACCGCCTGAAGAATGATCCCGGGGGGAACGGCGTGACGGTCGATCCCGCGGCACGGCTGGAGGAGGAGTACGTCATCCGCCCGACTTCCGAGACGATCATCTGGAACACGTACCGGGACTGGATACAGTCCTATCGCGATCTCCCGATCCTGTGCAACCAGTGGGCGAACGTGATGCGGTGGGAGATGCGCACGCGGTTGTTCCTGCGCACGGCGGAATTCCTGTGGCAGGAGGGACACACGGCGCACGCCACCCGCGAGGAGGCGGTGGAGGAGGCCAACAAGATGATCAAGGTGTACGCCGAGTTTGCCGAGAAGTGGATGGCGATGCCGGTGATCGTGGGGCACAAGAGCGAGTCGGAACGGTTCGCCGGCGCGCTGGATACCCTCGCCATCGAGGCGCTGATGCAGGACGGGAAGGCGTTGCAGGCGGGGACGTCTCACTTCCTGGGACAGAACTTCGCGCGGGCGTTTGACGTGACGTTCGCCTCGATGGAGGGGACGCGCGAGTACGTCTGGTCGACCTCGTGGGGGGTCTCCACGCGGCTGATCGGGGCGCTGATCATGGCTCACTCGGACGACAACGGGCTGGTATTGCCGCCGCGCTTGGCCCCGTTACAGGTCGTGATCGTGCCGATCTACAAGGGGAACGACGGACTGGAGCGCATCCGCTCGCGGGCCGGCGAGATCATGAAGGAGCTACGCGCGGCGGGCATCTCCGTGCAGTTCGACGACCGGGACACGCGGAAGCCCGGCTGGAAGTTCGCCGATTACGAGTTGAAGGGCGTGCCGGTGCGCCTGGCGATAGGGGAGAGGGATCTCGAGAACGGGACGGTAGAGGTGTTCCGCAGGGATACCCTGGCCAAGGAGACGCTGCCCGCCGAGGGAATCGCGCGGCACGTCGCCGGGTTGCTCGACGAGATCCAGGAGAATATCTACCGGAAGGCGGCCCGCTTCCGCGACGCGATGACGACGCGCGTCGATTCCTACGAGGAGTTCAAGAGGCTGCTCGACGAGAAGGGGGGCTTCTTCCTCTGCCACTGGGACGGTACCGCGGAGACGGAGGCCCTCGTGAAGGAGGAGACGAAGGCCACGATCCGTTGCATCCCGTGGGACGCTCCCGTGGAGGATGGCGCTTGCATGGTCACGGGGAGACCTTCCCGCCGCCGCGTACTTTTCGCCCGCGCGTACTGATACCCTATCGTCATGGCAGTTCTTGAACGCTTTATTCGTTACGCGAGGATGCACACGCGCTCGGACCGGGAGACCGGCCTGACGCCGAGCACGCCCGGGCAGCTCTCCTTCGCGTACCTCCTGGGCGAGGAGATGACGGGGATCGGGATGCAGGACGTGTCGGTGGACGATAACGGCTACGTGATGGGCTTCCTCCCCTCGAACGCGGGGAAGGAGGCGGTGTCGATCGGCTTTATCGCTCACCTGGACACCAGCCCGGACATGAGCGGGAAGAACGTGAAGCCGCGGGTGGTCGGGCAGTATCGCGGGGAGGACATCGTGCTGAACAAGGAGAAGGGCTACGTGTTGTCGCCGGGGATCTTCCCGGAATTGTCGCGCTACGTCGGGAGCGATCTCGTGGTGACCGACGGGAACACGCTGCTGGGCGCGGACGACAAGGCAGGGATCGCCGAGATCCTCGAGGCGATGGAGTACCTGGTGCAACACCCGGACGTCAAGCACGGGAGGATCGCCGTCTGTTTCACGCCGGACGAGGAGATCGGCCAGGGGCCGGATCATTTCGACGTGAAGCGCTTCGGGGCTACCTTCGCCTACACGCTCGACGGGGGGGAGTTGGGCGAGCTGGAGTACGAGAATTTTAACGCCGCGCTGGTGAAGCTGGTCTTCAGGGGGAGGAATTTCCACCCGGGGTACGCCAAGAACAAGATGGTAAACTCGCTCAGGGTGGCGCACGAGTTCCTGGGCAGCCTGCCGAAGAAGGACACGCCGGAGCAGACCTCCGGCTACGAGGGTTTCTTCCATCCCTTCTCGATCAAGGGCGGGGTGGAGGAGACCGTGCTGGAACTCTTCATCCGGGATTTCGACAAGGAGTCCTTCGAGTGGAGAAAGAGCGTGATCGAGAACGGCGTCCGGGAGTTCTCCAGGAAATACGAGCTACCGGTGCAGATCGAGATGAAAGACCAGTACTATAACATGAAGGAGAAGCTCGAGGCGTCGCGTTACATCATCGACCTCGTGAAGCAGGCCATGCTGGACGTCGGCGTGAAGCCGCTGATCGTGCCCATTCGCGGCGGCACGAACGGCTCTCGCCTCTCCTTCATGGGGCTGCCGACACCGAACATCGGGAACGGTAGCCACAACTCCCACGGGCGCTACGAGTACATCCCCGTCTCCTCGATGGAGAAGGTCGTGGAGCTGATCGTGCGCGTCTGCGAGCTTTGCGTCGCGCTGAAATGACCGCGCGGATCTTCATCCTTTCGTGACAAAAGGGTAACAGCCTCGTAACATTTTCCCCTCACGTTCGCGTCATGAACGTAAAAAACGAGGTTATGAAAAAGAGAATACTATTATTGATCGTTGTCGCGGGGATCTCCTCCCACGCGGGTGCACAAAAAATCAAGGGTTCCGACACGATGCTGCCCCTATCCCAGCGGGCCGCCGAGATCTTCATGAAGGCAAATCCAGACAGGACGGTCACCGTCACCGGTGGCGGCAGTGGCGTCGGGATCGCCGCGCTCATCGAGGGCACGACCGACCTGGCGCAGTCCTCGCGCGAGATCAAGTTCGACGAGAAGAAGAAGCTACGCGAGAAGGGCGAGGTGTTACGGCAGGCGATCGTCGCTCACGACGCGCTGGCCGTCATCGTGCATCCCGAGAACCCGGTGAGCGAACTCACGAGGGAGCAACTCGAGGGGATCTTCACCGGCAAGATCAAGAACTGGAAGGAGGTCGGGGGCGACGACCGGAAGATCGTCCCGTACGCCCGCGAGACATCCTCCGGCACGCACGAGTTTTTCAAGGAGAGCGTCCTGCGCAACAAGAGTTACCTGAACGGCATCATGAGCATGCCCGCCACGGGGGCCATCATGCAGTCCGTCGCCCAGACGCGCGGGGCCATCGGGTACGTCGGCCTGGCCTACCTGAACGACGGGGTCAAGGCGTTGCGCGTGTCGTACGACGGCGGGAAGAGTCACGTCGCGCCTTCCATTGCCGCGGCGAAGGGGGGAGAGTATCCCATCGTCCGGCCGCTCTATTATTATTACGTGGAACGGGCAGCGGGGAAGGTGCAGCCGTTTATCGACTTCCTCTTGTCGGTGAAGGGGCAGGAGATGGTGTCCGACGTCGGGTTTGTCACCGTGAAGTGACGCTACAAGTCGGGGATCTTCACGTTTTCCGGCTCTTCCCGCTGGAAGAGGATGAAGCCGTTGAGCACCGCGCGGAAGTCTTCGATGAATTCCTCGTCGCAGCCCCGCGCGATGGCTTCTTCAAGGTAACGGCGCAATACAGGGACGGAACAGATGTCTTTCGCGCTGATCACTACGGCAGGAACGTCGTCCCGTAAACATTTTCTCAATAAGGCTAACTGGTGTCTCATATCATTTTTTCCGAAAGGTTTGCAAGCCCAAATGTAACGCGTTCTTCCCAATCGGGGGGGGGGCGCGCCCCCGGG
>JAIRKS010000115.1 GCA_031259905.1 Odoribacteraceae bacterium | reverse complement strand
GACACCTGCAAGCCCTTCACACGTAAAAATCCTTAAATCTTCAACCTGCTTCATGTTAGTTAGTTTATCTCGTTTATTGCTCATTTGTCTGCTTTATTTATTGTTTATGTTCTGTATTTCCCATCGCACGGTGCGAATGTAGCGCGTTTTTCCTTACCATGAAACAATCCCCCCTCATTTTCTAACTATTTTTTTGTTTCCCCCGGTGAAAGCGGGGGAAAGATCAGAAGGTGTAGGTGGCGAAGACGTACGCGGAACGGCCCAGGACGCCGGTAGAGCGCGTGCTGGCGTAGTCCTCCGTCATCGAGACGACGGTGGAGCGTTGCCGGTTCAGGAGGTCGTTGGCGCGCAGGCCGACCTCGCCGCGGTCCTCCTTGCCGAACTTGCAGGAGAGAGACGCGTCGAGGATCACCTCGCGCCGGAAAGAACCGGGCATCGAGGAGTCAAACAGGTAGAAGCTGCCGCTCCCGTGCAACCAGAAGCGTTTGGCGAAGTTCGCGCGCGCGGTGCCGGAGAGGTTCTCGCTCACGGAACGGACGCGGTAGGCGGCGTTCGCGGAACGCTCCCAGGCCGTGCTGGAGGAGAGCGTGAACTGCACGACGCGGGAGAAACCGGTGTTGACACCGGCAACGAAACTCCAGCGGTTGGAGCGCGTCACGTCCTGGCGGTCGGTGTAGAAATACGGGGAGCGGTCGTAGTTGTAGATGATGTTCCCGTTGATGGTCGATTCCATGAAGGCCATGTAACTTGAATATTGAACGAGTACCCGCGCGGAGCGCTTCCCGTCGATGTTCTCCTTTACCTCCAGGCTCGTCCCGGCCTTCACCGGGTAGTTGTAGCGCGCTAGGAAGGTGTCGCGTTCGAAGAAATACTTTCTCGTTGTCACCTGGCTGGAGACCGTCGACCCGGTGATATCGAATTGCACCGAGCTTGCCGCCTTCACGAACGTGAAGTTACCCCTCGCGTGGATTCTTCGCTCGAGGCCCTGTTGCAGGGAGCGGTTCCCCACCCTCAGGTAGAGGGGATCCGAGCGGTCGATGATCTCCCGCGTGTCCGCCGGGTTCAGCGGGACGGGGGTCTCGCCGTAATTCACCCACACCTGAAAGAGTGGCGTCTCGTGGCTGAAGGAGATGCCCGGCATCAGGGTGTTGAAGCGGCGCGACAGGGTGTTGACGGGGTACGCGCGCTCGTCGATTTTCCACGCGACGGTCTTCCCGGCGAGGGAGACCGAGAGGGACGTGTTCCCCTTCCGGATGTACCCGTTGACGAGGAGCTGGTGGGAATCCTCGTTCGACGAGCGGTTGTACGAGGAGAGGGTGTCCGCGTGATTCGCGAGGCGATCGAAGCCCTCCTGCCTGGCGAGGAGGCGGGAGGCGGCGAGGTCGTACGTGGCGGACACGTGCACCCCGCGCAGGGAGAAGCCGTTGAGCGACGCCTGGAACGTGTACCGGCGCTCGCGGGTGTCGGAGGCACGGTCGATCCACGCGCGCTCGGTGCTCGTCGCGGCGGTATCTAGTTGTTCGCCGGAACCTTTCCCGCCCCCGTCGGCGAGCGTGAAGATAACGCGGAGTTGCTCGCCCGACGCACCGATGGGGCGCGAGAGATGGACGCTGGCGGATCCTCCGCCGCGGCGTTCGCTGGTGATCGCGCGGGCATCCGAGGTGACGCGGAGCGCGGGCGTTTCGATGACGCTGACGTTTGTCAGCTCGCTCTTGACGCGCGCGTAGTTCCCGTCGATGGAGAGGGAGAGGTGGTTTCTCTTGCCTATCCTGCCGGACGCGCTCCCGCCCAGTCGCGCTGTCGCGTCGTTATTTATCGAGGAGGAGGTCGCGGTCACGCGTCGCTCCCCGGTCGCCGACGAGGCGGAGTAGACGCCCGTTTCCGCGCTTTCATTCTTGAGGCGCGTGCCGGAGGCTTCCGAGTTTATCATGTACGGGAGTGCCTTATCATCCATCTCGTTCGTGTAGAAATAGCCTCTCCATTTCCGGGTCTCTTGCTGCGCGGGCTTACCGGCGTCGGTGAAGTTTTCGTCGATACTCGCGCTCGCGTTCCTCTGCCGTTCGGTAGAGAAGTGGCTGCTCGCGACACCCGCGCTGCCGGCAACCTTGTCGTTGCCGGTATAGGCGCCCGCGTTGGCCCCGGCGGATCTCTGCTGCATGAAGGTCATCTGCTCGCGGGTTGTCACGTCGAGCACGCGGTGAGCCGTTTGCTCGAGGGTATCGCCGCGTTCCTGCTGCGCTAGCGTGTGATAGTCGTACGTCTTCACGTTCACCACCTGGTCGCTCTTGATCATGTCGGCGGCGGCCCCGGTGTTGTGCCCGAAGATCTCGGTGCCGTTGACGAGGATCATGTGCACCGGCTCGCCGTGCACGCGATACGTGCCGTCCCGGAGTTCCACGCCGGGCAGTTTCTCGAGCAGCTTCTCCAGCGGGTCGCCGCGCATCGTCTTGAAGGAGGAGGCGTTGTAGATGATCGTGTCGCCCTTGACGACCATCGCGATCCTATCGCCCCGGATGATGATGGCGTTCATCTCCAATGCCTCCTCCATGATCCGCGCGCGGAGGTATACCGATAGTCCCGGTATGGCCAGCGTGCGCGCCAGCGGCTTGTAGCCGACCCGTGTGACGATCAGTGCGATCGAATCGGTGCGGAGGCCGCGCCGGAAGGTGGCTATCCCGTTCTCGTCAGCGGGGACAACGATCGTGTCGCCTGTCGCCGATAACATGCGGACGTGGGTGCCCGGGAGCCGGACACCCGTCGCCGCGTCGCAGACCTCGACCATCGCGTACACGCCACCGCCCGATACCACCGCCTGTACCTCGATGCCTTGCCCGCGGGCGGCAGTCGAGAGGAGAATCATCGAGAGGATAGCGAGTATTTTTCGTGTCATTTGGTCGCGTGTCGTGTTTTTCGTTTTCATGGGGAGAGGTTTAGATGATTATTAGCGGGAGAGATCCTGGAAGTTTTTCCGGTACGGGATGCCGTAGAGTTGCTCGTACTCCTTCGCGAAGCGGGCGTAGGCGGCGCTGGCGAGGGAATGTTTGCCGGTTTGCACGAGGGCCTTGCATTTTCGTTGCAGGGCCTCCTCGTTGAGGGGATCGAAGAGGAGGACGGCGTCGGACAGTTCGATCGCGAGGCGTTCCTCCCCGTTTCCGAGCATGTCGGCGACGGCGGCGAGCGCGTCGACCAGGGCGCCGGAGAGGTCGGCCTTGAAGGCGTCGAGCCAGGGATAGTTGCAGCCGGGGAGCAACGGGCCGCGGCTCGCCAGGCGGGCAAGTTCGCGGACTTGCTGCATGTCGAGGGAGGGTTCGCGGAGCAGCCGGTCGACGGCGAGGTAGTCGCACGAGATCCCCTGGCCAAGCTCCAGGCGGAGGGAGGAGGAGTCGGAGATGATCTCGTAATCGCCGACGGCGTCGAGGATCGCCTTGAGTTTCCCGGTGTTGACGGCGCGGTTATTACTGGCGCTCTGCACTCCCTTGTCGAGCCAGAGCATCTCGTGCAGGGTAGAGATGGCGATGCCGCCGGCGTCACGGCGGGAGTGAAGGAGGAGGATAAGGAACAGCTCTTTCAGCAGGGGGGTGAATCGCCTGGAGACGTCCTTGCCGGCGCTATCGATGACGCGGAAGCCGCCGAGGAGCGCGACGTTGCTTGCCCGCGGGGCGTCGTCTCCCGCGTCACGTCGCGCTGCCTGGTAGATGACCTCGTTGGGGGGGAGCCCCCCGCGTTTCCGGCGTCGTTTCCGGCGCGCGTAGAAGAGGAAGGCGGCGACGTCGACGAGGAGTATGCCGACGACCCAGTAGAGCGCGGCGTTCCCGTCCTTCGAGAAGGCCCTGGAGAAGACGATGTCGGGGTCTGCCCGCACGTTCGCGAGGCGGAGCGGCGAGGCGTCGGCGCCGATCGTTATCTTGTAATCGGCGCGCGGGTGCAATCCCAGGCGATTCTCGACGAGGACGGTGTCGCCGACGGTCAACGCGAGCTGGTCGCGCTTGAGGTCGAAATGAAAAGAGACGGCGACGGGCGTCGTGCCGGGAATCCGCGCGCGGAGGAGGTGCCTGGAGAGCTTTTCCCCGGCGATGACGAGGATCGCGGGGGCGTCGCCGCCGGTATCGAGGATCAGGTCGACGGTTTGCTTGTTCAGGTTCACGAGGCGAAGGAGGTAAACGAGGTAATTCGCCCGTCCCTGCTCGAGGGCGAGGTCAAAGGAGAGGCGGATGTCGTTGTTAAAGCGGAAGAAGTGACCGTTGTTGAGCGCGAGCCGGGAGACGGGCAAGGTTTCCGGCCCGTCCGCGAGCTTCTCGCGCTCGCGCGAGACGGTGGCAAGTCCCTCGCGCTCGCGCGAGACAATCGCGGAGCCGTCCGCAACCGTCTCGCACGAGCGCGACAGGGTCGCGGACGGTTCCGAAAGTGTCCCGCGTCCACGCGACAGGGTGTTGTCGCCTGGCAAAAACAAGTCGCACCCCTGCGAGAAGGTTTTTCCACCGGGCAAAATCGTCTCGCACGCGTGCGACAGGGTTTTTCCACCGGGCAAAACCTTCTCGCACGCGTGCGACAGGGTTTTTCCACCTGACAAAACCGTCTCGCACGCGTGCGACAGGTTTTTGACACCTGTTCCCACCGTCTCGCGCGAGCGCAAGACGGTTGCGACGTGGAGGAGGGCGAGGAGGACGACAAGTAGTTTGATTCGGTACATGGTGTTCGCGCGGGTTTATAAGAACAAGGCAATGGTAATGTAAAAAATCGAGGAGCGGGTGGAGATATTATTTTTTAACACGCGGGCGGGGATAGATTTTTGTCGTTACGGGATTTGTTCACGCCTTTATTAAGGTTTTATTTGGACGTGGGGTCTACATTCGCGAGGTAACTTTAAACAGACTGCCATGAGAACATACCGGTTTACTATGTTGATTGCCGCGTGCGCGTGCGCCGCGTCGTGCTCGACCAATGACGTGGTCGAGGGGAATGACGGGACGCCCGACACGCGACACGTGATCCCGGACGTTGCTTTCGCGGAATACTTGCAGTACCGCGGCGTGGGCAACGTGTACGAGGAGGAGGGCGCGTTCACGCTAAGCGAGCGGGCCGCCGCCGCCGTGACGGGCAAGCTCGACGTGAGGAAGAACGCGGGCAGCATCACCGCGCTCGAGGGGGCCGGCGTGGCCTCCGCGGCAACGAAGATCGCGAGCCTCGAGGGGATACAGTACTTCACGGGTGTCGACACGCTGCTGCTCGTGTCAAACGAGCTGACCGCGCTCGACGTATCGGCGCTCGCGCGGCTCGTCATGCTGGACATTAACGCTAACTTTATTACCTCTCTCGACCTGTCGGCGAACACGGCGTTGACGTATCTTCGCTTCGGCGCGAGCGCGCGCACACCGGCCCTCCTGTCGGGCATTGATCTCTCGGCAAACACGGCGCTCGAGCATCTCGACCTGAACGGGCACGCGCTCGCGGCGATCGACTTGTCGGCGAACACCGCCTTGAAGGAGGTGGATCTCTCCGGGAATCCCGGCGCGCCGTTCGCGATCCCGGCGGCGATCTTCGACCGGCTGACGACGGGCAACGGGGTCGTCTCCGACGCGGATGTCCCGCCGCCGCCGCCGGTCGACGAGACGCGCGAGATCGCGGACGTGGCCTTCGCCGAGTACTTGCAGTACCTGCAGGCGGGTAACGTGCAGCTCGTCGATGGAAAGTACCTGCTGGACGTCGCCGCCGCCGCCACCATGACGGGCAAGCTCGACTTGCGGAAGAACGCGAACAGGATTACCGTGCTGACGAACGCCGGCGTGGCCTCCGCGGCAACGAAGATCACGAACCTCGACGGGATACAGTATTTCACGAACGTCGACACGCTGCAATTGACCTCTAACGAGCTGCCATCTATCGACCTCTCGGCGCTCGCGCGGCTCGTCTACCTGGACTTGAATAACAACTTCGTCTCCTCGCTCGACCTGTCCGCCAACACGGCGTTGAAGTACCTTAGCTTTACCGCCAGCACGAAGGCGACCGAGAAGTTGTCGAGCATCAACCTGTCGGCGAACACGGCACTCGTTACCCTGAACCTGTCGTCGCACGCGCTCGCGACGATCGACCTGTCGGCGAACACCGCGCTGAAGAGCGTGACGCTTACCGGCAATCCCGGCACGCCGTTCACGATCCCGGCAGCAATCTTCGACCAGCTAACCACGGCACAAGGCGTCCAGAAATGATGACCATCGTCGGGATACTCATCCCCGTGCAAATTATCGCGATCGCCGCGTACCTGCTCTTCAAGCATTACCACCCGCAGGCGGTGCTCCTCCTGTGCGGCCTGGTGATGATGGGCATCGCCATCAGCTTCGGCTTCGAGATACCGGAATTGCAGGAAAGCACCGGCCTGCCGTTCTTCGATCTCTTCCAGCGACTGAAGGAATCGATGGTCGCGCGGGTCTCCGGGGCAGGCCTCATGATCATGTCGATCGGCGGGTTCGTCGCCTACATGAAAAAGATCGGGGCGAGCGAGGTGCTGGTGTATATCTCGATGCAACCGTTGTCCTTCTTCAGGCGATACCCGTACATCGCGGCGATACTCGTGATCCCCATCGGGCAGCTGCTCTTCATCTGCACGCCGTCGGCGACGGGACTGGGACTGCTGCTGGTAGCGTCGATCTACCCCGTGCTCGTGGGGCTGGGCGTGAGCCGCGTATCGGCGGTGTCGGTCATCTCGGCGTGCACCGTCTTCGACATGGGGCCGGCGTCGGCGAACACGGCCCGCGCGGCGGAACTCATCGGGAAGAGCAACGTGGCTTACTTCGTCGAGAACCAGCTGGCGTTGACCATCCCGTTGACCCTCCTGTTGATGATCCTCTACTTCTTCGTGAACCGCCACTTCGACAAGCAGGAGGGGACGCCGCGAGAAACCTTCAAGAAGAGCGAATTCAAGACAACCGTCCCGCTCGTCTACGCGTTGCTACCCGTCCTGCCGTTGATACTCCTGATCGTCTTCTCCCGCTTCGTTCAGTTATCCGAAAACGCCATCATCCTGGAGACGACCACCGCCACCTTCATCGGCCTCCTCGTTGCCTTCGCCTTCGAGCTGATCCGCCGCCGGTCAATGAAAGAGGTCTTCGCCTCGTTAAAGACCTTCTGGGAAGGAATGGGGAAAGTCTTCGCCTCGGTCATCACGCTCATCATCTCCGCCGAGGTCTTCTCCGCCGGGCTGATCAGCCTCGGCTTCATCGACGGGCTGGTAGAGATCTCGCGCCACGCGGGCTTCGGGGCCGTGGGCATCGGCATCCTCATGACGGTAATCATATTCCTGGCCTCGCTCCTCATGGGCAGCGGCAACGCCTCCTTCTTCTCCTTCGGCCCCCTCGTGCCCGACATCGCGACCCGCTTGGGCGCGAATGCCTCCGACATAATCCTCCCGATGCAGCTCTCCTCGAGCATGGGACGCGCCGTCTCACCCATATCAGGCGTCGTCGTGGCCATCTCCGAGATCGCGGGAGTCTCTCCCTTCCAGCTCGCGAAGCGAAACGTCATCCCGTTAAGCGTGACGCTCGTGTTCATGATCGCGTATCACTTCTTTTTCTCCTGACCGGCCATGAAACTCGTCAAGAACGCTAACGTCCTCGCCCCGGAAGCCATCGGCACGCACGACTTGCTCGTCGGCGGCGGGAAGATCCTCCTCGTCGAGCGCTCGATCCGTCTCTCTGGCGTCAACGTCGAGGTCATCGACGCCGCGGGACTTACCCTGACACCGGGGCTGATCGACCAGCACGTTCACGTCACCGGCGCCGGCGGCCAGCAGGGATTCGATTCCATGACGCCACCCGTGGAACTGGGATCGCTCGTCGCCTGCGGCACGACGACCGTCGTCGGCCTGCTCGGCACGGACAGTTCCACGCGCGACCTCCAGTCGCTTTACGCCAAGACCCGCGCGCTCGACCGGGAGGGAATCACCGCCTACATGTTAACCGGCTCTTTCGCCTACCCGCCCGTCACCATCACCGGGAGCGTCCGCGGCGACCTGCTCTTCATCGACAAGGTGCTCGGCTGCAAGATCGCCATCAGCGACGAACGCTCCTCCTTCCCCACCGCCGGCGAGCTGGCGCGCCTCGTCGCGGACATCCACGTCGCCGGCATGTTATCCGGCAAGGGAGGCATCCTCCACGTGCACGTCGGCGCGCTGGACAGTCGGCTGGGCGTGCTCCTGGAACTTGTCGAGCGCTACCAGCTGCCTATCCGTCGCCTCTCGCCCACGCACGTCGGGCGCACCGCGGCACTCTTCGACGAGGCCATCCGCTTCGCCCTGCACGGGGGGATGATCGACATATCCACGGGCGGCACGCGCTTCGATGAACCCTACAAGCAAGCACTCCTCGCCCTCCAGCGCGGCGTACCCCTCTCGCGCATCACCTTCAGCAGCGACGGGAATGCCGGCGTGGTACGGAAGGATGCCGACGGGCGTGTCATCGATTACCGCCGCGCCCCGCTCGACAGGAACCTCGAGCAGGTCATCAAGTTGATCACCGACGGAGGCCTCGCTCCCGCCGACGCCTTCCGGCTCGTCACGAGCAACCCGGCTGCGAACCTCTCCCTGCCGCGCAAGGGGAGGATCGTCGCCGGGGCCGACGCGGATTTCTGCCTCTTCGACGAACACTTCACCCTGCGCGACGTCTTCGCCGGCGGCGAGGCACTCGCGCGCGACGGGGTCGTCTTGAAAAAAGGAAACTTTGAAATACATAACCCATGAAAACACTCACGATCCTATCCCTGTTCACCGCCCCGGCGAGAACGCTCCATCCCGTGGCCTGCCTGTCGTGTCTCCTCGCGTTCTTTGTCTTCCCGGGCGTCGCCAGCGGGCAACAGGAGGAGGCGGTGCGTCTCGACAAGTACACCCCGGGAGAAGGGATCACGCTCTCCTCCCCCGCCGGTAATTACAGCATGAACCTCCGCGGCTACGTGCAATTACAGTCCGACTCCCGCTTCTACACCAACGACAACGACGATAGCCACCGCTTCCGCGTCCGCCGCGCTCGCCTGCGCCTCTCCGGGCGACTACTCGACGGGCAGGTAAACTACCGGCTGACGACCGACTTCTCCGAGTCCCTCTCCAGCGACGAGGCCAACAGCCTCCTGCACGACGCCTTCATCTCCTACAAGCCTGCGTCGACCATCACCGTCACCGTCGGGCAGGCCCCCGCCTCCACCGATAGCCGCGAGATGAGCATCTCCTCGAATACCCTCGCCTTCACCGACCGCAGCAAGCTCTCCTCCGCCTTCAGCACGATCCGGGAGGTAGGCGTCTCCGTCGAGGGAGACTTCCGCGTTGGCCCGCGTGCCGTGCTCCGCCCGGAGCTATCCGTCACCGACGGCGACGGGAGCATCACCCTCTCCCGGCGGCTCGGCGGCTTGAAATACGGCGCGCGCGTGAACTTCCTCCCCTTCGGTCGCTTCCGGCAATTCGGCGAGTTCTCCGGCACGGACCTCGTCCGCGAGTACGCCCCCCGGCTCTCCGTCGGCGCTGCCGTCAGCTACAACGACGGCGCCAGCGACCGTCGCGGCGGGAGAACCTCCGGGGACATCCTCTACATGGACGCGGAGCAACGCTATTCCCTCCCCGGGTACGGGAAGTTCGTCGCCGACTTTCTCTTCAAGTACAGGGGGCTGTACCTCCTCGGCGAGTACGCCAGGACGTGGGCCGACGTCCCCGGCGACATCGCCTACCGCGTCCGCGAGGACGGCTCTCTCGCCACGACCTTCGACGGCGGCGTCGACGCGTACGTCAAGGGACGCATGATGCTCGGCTCCGGAATCAACATCGAGGCCTCTTACCTCTTCCCGCGCCTCCTGGCCTCCGCCGGCGCGCGGTTCACGCGGCTCTTCCCCGACGAACACTCTTACCTCAACAATACCTTGTACTATAACCGGAATACCGTGTACGAGCTTTCCGCCGCGAAGTACACCAGCCGCTCTCACGCCGTCAAGCTCCAGGCTTCCGTCGCGCGTGTTGCCGCCGGGGAGGGAAACCGCGACGTCGCGGGGAACGTCTTCACCGGCCCCGAAATACTCTTCCAGTGTCTCCTCCAGGTCTCCTTCTAACCCGCCGCGCCCATGTCACCGTTCCGCCTGATCCTCCCGCTCCTCTTGCCCGCGTGCGCCCTTGCCCAGCAACCGCGCGCGATGACCGATAAGTTCTTCCCCGAACCGGGGATCGAGATCCACACCCCCTCTTTCCAGAAGAAAAGGGGCGTCGCCTCGATCGACGAGACGTTAGCGTATATCCGCGCCACCGTCGAGGGACACCCCGTCGCCACCTGCTCGTTTATCGGGAAGACGAGGGGAGGGAGAGAGATCCCCGCCGTCATCCTGCGACGGGAAAACGACACGCCCAAGACACGCGTCCTGCTCCTCGCCAGGATTCACGGTGACGAACCGGCCGGCACCGAGGCGCTCCTCTACTTCCTCCACCGCGTCCTCGACGATCCCGCCGTGAACGCCCTCCTCGACCGGCTCGACGTCGCGCTCCTCCCCTTTCTCAACATCGACGGGGGAGAGAAGCTCAGGAGGGAACTCGACGGGGGGCTTGACATGAACAGGGACATGACCAAGTTACTCGCTCCAGAGACCATCGCCCTGCATCGTTTCGCCACCGGGTTCGCGCCGGACGTCGTGCTTGACCTCCACGAGTACCACCCGTTCCGCGCCGACTACGCCCGCCTCGCCTCCTTCGGGGCTTGCGCCGCGCCCGACGTGATGCTGCTTCACAGCGATAACCTCAACAATCCGCCCGCCCTCGGGCAACTCACCGGGCAGGTCTTCCTGCCGTCTATCCACCGCGCGCTCGCCGACGAGGGAATGACCTCCCACGCCTACTTCACCTCCCGCCGCGAGGCCGGCGACATCATCATCAACCTCGGCGGCGACAGCCCGCGTTCCTCGTCCACCTCCTTCGCCTTGCGCGGCGCCCTCTCGATCCTAGCGGAGATACGCGGGGCAGGGTTCGGGAGGATCTCTTTCAAGCGCCGCATCCTCGCGTCGTACACCGTCCTTCTCGCCGTCCTCCGCGACGCGTACCGGCACGCCGATGCGTTGCGCGACGCCATCGCCGACGTCGGTCGCGACAGCATCGTCGTCACCACGACGCGTCCCGTCTCCCGCCGTCCC
>JAIRKS010000114.1 GCA_031259905.1 Odoribacteraceae bacterium | reverse complement strand
ATTTATACAATTTTCGAAAGGGCGATGGCCTCTGCCTCCGTGTTTTCGAATTCCATGAGCGGCGATACCGGCTCGTACGCGTGGAAAAAATACTCGAACAACTGTGCCGTCGCGTGCGTCCCCCGTTCCTTCAGGGAGAGACACAACTTGATGCCGGTATTATCCTCGATATAATTTTTTAGTTTGCCGAGATTAAAGAACTGTTTGGTTTCCAGCAGGTACTGCACCCGTGGTAAGTCATTCGGCTCGAAGAATAACTCGTAACATCCTTCCTGTCCCCTGGTGATTGCATTTGTTTTCATGATTTCCCGTTTTGTTGTTGTTTTCTAATTACAGGTAACAACAATTCACGTGCCACCTAGGGAATTGCCTACCGGAGAGGAATTTCAGTGTAGAACCTTCCTTGTTTATCCCGCAACGCGTGGAAAAATTCCACGTTCCACGGTAACCGTCTTCTTTCGTGCTATTCTTTCAGGATCACGTCGTGAGCCCCCCCCTCCACGATACTCGTGGAGGACACTAACGTGATTTTCGCATTTTTCTGCAACTCCGCGATCGTGATTGCGCCGCAACTACACATGGTCGCCTTGATTTTCCCCAACGTGATGTCCAGGTTATCTTTCATTTTGCCGGCATAGGGGACGTAACTGTCCACTCCCTCCTCGAATTTCAGCGATTCGGAGCCGCCCATGTCGTAGCGTTGCCAGTTTTGGGCGCGGTTAGATCCCTCGCCCCAGTATTCCTTCACGTAGTTATTCCCGATTTTCAGCTTTTTCGTGGGCGACTCGTCGAAGCGGGCAAAATACCGGCCCATCATCAAGAAGTCAGCGCCCATCGCGAGAGCCAGCACCATGTGATAGTCGTGCACCAGTCCCCCGTCGCTACACACCGGCACGTACGTGCCCGTTTCCCGGCAATAGGCGTCCCGCGCGGCCACCACGTCGATAATCGCCGTGGCTTGTCCCCGGCCGATGCCCTTCTGCTCTCGCGTAATGCAGATAGAGCCGCCGCCGATTCCCACCTTCACGAAGTCGGCCCCGGCGCCCACCAGGTGATGGAATCCCTCCGGGTCAACGATGTTGCCGCCCCCGACTAGCACCCGCCCGTTGTACTCCCGCTTGATCCAGCGGATGGCGTCGGACTGCCACTCGGAAAAACCGTCCGACGAGTCGACGCAAAGCACGTCCACGCCGGCCTCCACGAGCACGGGTACTCGACGCGTGTAATCCCGCGTGTTTACCCCGGCGCCCACCAGCAGCGTCTTGTCCGTCGTGTTCAGCAACTCGTCGGGGTTATTCTTATGGCTATCGTAATCTTTCCGGAAGACGAAATACACCAGGTTATTGTCCTTGTCGATGATCGGCAGCGTGTTCAGCTTGTGGTCCCATATTACCTGGTTGGCCTCCGTGAGCGATATGCCGACCTCGCCCACCGTGAGCTTCGAGAAGGGAGTCATGAACTCGCGCACGGGACGATCCGCCGGGTCCTTTTCCGTCCGGTAATCGCGGCTCGTCACCAGCCCCAGCAATCTCCCGTTCGGGGAGCCGTCGTGCGTGATCCCGATCGTGGTGTGCCCCGTTCTGCGGGTCAGCGCGACCACGTCGGCGAGGGTATTCTCCGGCATCAGGTTCGAGTCGCTGGTAACGAAACCGGCCTTGAATTTCTTGACCCTGCGCACCATCTCCGCCTGCGCCTCCGCCGGCTGCGAGCCAAAGATGAACGACAACCCCCCGTTACGCGCCAGCGCGATGGCTAGGCCCGCGTCCGAGACCGACTGCATGATGGCCGACACGAACGGGATGTTCAGCGCGATCGCCGGCGTCTCGCCCATTTTGAATTTCACCAGTGGGGTTTTCAGGGAAACATTCCCCGGTGTACATTGTTTCGTGGTCAGGCCGGGGACAAGCAGGTATTCCCCGAAGGTTCTCGACACATCGTCTAAATAAGTTGCCATAGTTTTGCGCGTTTTCGAGTGATTCGTGACGCGAAGGTAGCAAAATGTTCGAGAACCGTGAACGCTTCCCTCGCGGTAGCGCTACCGCGAGGCCGGGCGCGGGTGTCAACTGCCTGTAGATCGTCGCGGGGGGCCGGGGGAGGCGTTCGGGGCGATCGCGGTACAGAGAATAATTTTCGCGGGGAGATTTCTCGTGTTCGGGAAATAATATTACATTCGCGTCCTGAAAGGCCAATTTAGCTCAGCTGGTAGAGCAACGCATTCGTAATGCGTAGGTCCGGGGTTCGAGTCCCCGAATTGGCTCGAATGTTTAAACAGGGCTGCCCGGGATCGAGAATCCCGGGCGTTTTATTTCACGACTAAGGTTTCACGAGCGACTATGAATTTCTTCGCGAACAACATGAAACGCCTCGCGGCAGGGACAAACAGGGAGATTCTCCGCCTGGCCCTTCCCTCGATCGTTTCCAACATCACGGTACCCTTGCTGGGGTTAGTGGACGTCGCGATCGTCGGCCACATGGGCGCGGCCTCCTGCATCGGGGCCATTGCCGTGGGAGGGGTATTATTCAACCTTGTATACTGGAACTTCGGATTCCTGCGCATGGGGACGAGCGGGTTAACCGCGCAAGCTAGGGGGAGGGGAGACGGGGAGGAGACGGCCCGCGTGCTGGCACGGGCACTGGGCGTTGCCGCGATCTCCTCGGTGATCATACTGCTATTACAGTATCCCGTCGAGCGGCTGGCGCTCCCGTTACTGGAGGCCACCGGCGAGGTAGGCGAGCAGGCCGCGATCTACTTCCGCGTCTGCGTCTGGGGCGCGCCGGCGGTACTGGGGCTATACTGCTTCAAGGGGTGGTTCATCGGGATGCAGAACTCCCGCTACCCGATGTTCATCGCGATAGCGGTCAACGTGCTGAACATCGCGTGCAGCCTCTGCCTGGTCTACCTGTTCGGAATGAAAGTCGAGGGAGTGGCCCTCGGGACGGTGATCGCGCAATACGCCGGGTTAGCGATGGCGACGTGGCTCTGGCGACGGGAGTACCCCCTCCCGCGTGGGGTATTCGCGCCGCGGGAATGTTTCCGGAGGCGGGAGATGCGGCTTTTTCTTGTCATGAACCGGGACATTTTCCTGCGGACGACGTGCCTGATCGTCGTGACGCTCTTCTTCACCGCTGCCGGGACGCGTCAAGGGGAAGTCGTGCTGGCCGTCAACACGCTATTGATGCAACTCTTCACGCTTTTCTCGTACATCATGGACGGTTTCGCTCACGCGGCGGAAGCGCTGGTGGGGCGTCGCGTCGGCGAGGGAAACCGGGCGGGGACGCGCCGGGTGATCCGTCATCTTTTCGGGTGGGGCGCGGGATTATCCGCCCTCTTCACGTTACTGTACGCGGTGGGCGGGAGCGCGTTTCTCTCGTTACTGACCAGCAGCCGCGAGGTGACGCGCGTGGCGGGGGAGTACTTTTACTGGGTGCTGGCCATCCCGTTTGCCGGCTTCGCGGCGTTCTTGTGGGACGGCATCTTGATTGGCGCGACGGCCACCCGGCAGATGTTGCTGGCCATGTTGATCGCCGTCGGTGGTTTCTTCCTGGTCTATCACGGCATTCCTGCCGGGGGCAATCACGTCCTGTGGTTAGCCTTTATCGTCTACCTCGCGTTGCGCGGGGGGATGCAGACGTTATTCTTCGGGCGGGTCGAGCGCTCGCTGTTCGACCGGTAGTTTACTCTCCCGGCGTGGTGGCGAGGGTGACCCGGTAGTCGTGTTTTCTCGTGATGTGCATGACCCTTATCACTTGCTCCACGGGGACGCTCTTGTCCACTTGCAGCGAGACGACGGGGTCGCGCGTCCCGTCCAGTATCCCTACCAGCCGTTCCTCGATCAGCGAGAAGGGGGTCACCTTCCCGTCCAGGTAAAAGGCGAGGTTCTTGTCAATAGAGACGATGACGCGCGGGGAATCGGTTGCCTGACCGGTGTTCCCGGGGTGCGACAAGCGGAACGCGCCGGGATTGACCAGCGTGGAGGAGATCATGAAAAAGAGCAACAACAGGAAGATAACGTCCGTCATCGCGGCCATGTTGAAGCGCGGGGCGACCTTGTTATTCCGTTTCAGTGCCACGTGGAGGAGGATTCCAGGGGTTCACGCGCGAGGAGGGGGATCTCCGCGATCTCCTCGATGATACATTCCAGCCAGAGCACCCGCTTGTCGATCATGGTGACGAGGTGATGGTGGGCGAAGTTCCCGATGATGCCGACGGTCAGGCCGGCGACGGTAGTGACCAGCGCGGTGTATATCCCGCGCGAGAGCAGCGCGATGTCGATGTTTCCCCCGGCGACGGACATGTCGTGAAACGCTTGTATCATGCCGATCACCGTGCCGAGGAAGCCGATCAGGGGAGCGCTCGTGGCGCAGGTAGCCAGCAGGGAGATGCCTTTCTCGAGGCGCGCCACCTCGACGCGTGCTTGTTCCTCCATCGCTCGCCGCGTCTCCTCGCTGGAGACGTGCACGCGGGAGACGCCCTTGGCGACGACGCGGGCGAGGAGGGTCCCTTGGTTGTCGCAACTCGTCGCGGCGCCGCGCGTGTCCCCCTCGATGATCATCTCGCGCACGTGACGGACGAACCTCGCGTCGTTCATGAAATACCCGTCCTCGCCGCGCCCGATCTTCCGGATGATCCAGGAACGCTCGCACGCGATGTACACGATGACCAGCGAGAGCAGGAGGATGGGGATCATGAGCCATCCTCCCCTCGTGATAATCTCCCAGAAACCCTGTCCGGTTTCCACCGGGGAGGCGAGCAGGGCGATAAATGACGTGTTATTCATGTTTTATTTTCATGGTTAGACCGCGAAGATAGCGGGATCCCTGGAAAGTCAAGCGGGGGAGGGCAAGGAAATAAAGCCGCGGGACAACGGGGCAATGTCGAGTGATTACAGAGCTCCGTCGAGCGATTACGGAGCTCCGTCGAGCGATTACGGAGCTCCGTCGGGCGATTACGGAGCTCCGTCGGGCGATTACGGAGCTCCGTCGGGCGATTACGGAGCTCCGTCGAGTGATTACGGAGCTCCGTCGTGCGATTACGGAGCTCCGTCGTGCGATTACGGAGCTCCGTCGGGCGATTACGGAGCTCAGTCGAGCGATTACGGAGCTCAGTCCGGCGAGTACGGAG
>JAIRKS010000112.1 GCA_031259905.1 Odoribacteraceae bacterium | reverse complement strand
AGGAGCTGGAACAGATCTGCGCGACGCTCTCCCGCGAGGAGTACCTCTCCATGCAACAAAATACCCGGATCATCGCCGAACGCCTGAAGAACGGGGCCTACCTGACGGAGGCCCTCGCCCGCGCGCTGCAGTGACGGGAATCTTTCAGGAGCGCGGGGCAAGGGGAACTTGTCCCGCTCGTGTATTCACGAAAAAACCGGGAGGTTTCCCTCGCGGTACTCCCTCCCGGCACAATAAAAACAAAAATTCGTTCAACGTGTCGTGCGTGGGTGACAAGCCGTCGTCACCTCCTTTTCATCTTCCCCTCCAGGTAGAGGTCGAGCATCGGTTTCAGGCGCTTCCAGACCTCGTCGACGGTGACGAAATCGTACTTTTCGAGGTAAGAAAGATTCTTGTCGCGTGCCGCGTCGGAGAGATCGTACGGGTGAATGCCCTGGAAACGCGCGGAGGCGTTGGGCAACCATTTAGTCTTGCTGATGTGTGGCGGGTAAATGGCGAGAGAAGGAATGTCGAGCGCCTGCGAGATATGTCGCGGCCCGCCCTCGTTCCCGAAGAAAAAATCGACGTTGGCGATCATCGCCGCCAGGCCCCGCAGCGTCGGCGCGTTCACGTCGATAGAGACGTTCGGGTGGCTGTTCATCATCCGGTACAGCCGTCGGGCCGTCTCCTCCTCCACCTTCCCGGCGTAGTTAAAGATCAGGCGCGCGTCGTACGTCTCGATGATCCGCGCCAGCACCTGCCGCGTCCGGTCCATGTCCCACGCCTTGTACGGCAGCTGCGTGGCCACGGCGCACATGATCACGGGCCGCGAGAAATCCACCCCTTGTTGTTCCATCGCCTGCCGCGCCTCCTCCTTTTCCCCCGGCGCGAGGTAGAGTTTAAAATCCCTGTCGTACACCACGTCGGTCACCCGTTCCAGCGGCGACAGCAGCATCAGCGTGCGCTCCACCTCGTCCTTCCCCTCGATCTTCAGCTCGACGCGGTGATTATGCAGCAGGACGTTGTACCTCTTCTTTCTTCCTATTCGCCAGGGCGCGGAGAGCGAGAACAGCGCAAACCAGAGCGTCCTGGGCGTCGCGCGCGGGTCGACGATCAAGTCGTAGCGTCCTTCCCTCGCGACGCGCCGTACCTTTTTAATATAGGCGAGCGTCCCGCGCGTGTCCTCCCGCGAGAACGTGATCAGGTGATCGATATCCGGGTGACCCTCGAAGAGCGGGGCGATATTCTCGTTCAGCACGTAATCGATCGTGGCCCCGGGGAAAGTCTTCCGCAGGGAAGAGCACAGCGCCACGGAGAGGACGCTGTCGCCCACCCTCCTGAAACGCGGGATAAGAATTCTCTTGATCACGGGTCACTTGTTTTTATACAACACCGGGTTCAGCGCCGGGTCGTTATACATCTTCATTTGCTTGTACACCTTCATGTACTTTCTTCCTGCCTCGATATCCTCCAGCAGCTGGTCGATGGCCGTGGAGAGATCCTCGCGTTGTTCCAGGAGGACGTTCAGCTTCTTCATTGCCGCGTCGCGATGCGCCTGGTCGGCCTCTTTCCTGGTGGCCTCCTCGCGCATGTGCACGATCTTCAGGGCCAGGATCGAGAGGCGATCGACGGCCCACGCGGGGCTTTCCGTGTTGATCGTGGCGCCGGGGAGCGCCCGCGTGTCCTTGTAGCGGTCGAGGAAATAGCTATCGATCAGCTCCACGAGGTCCGTGCGTTCCTGGTTCGAGCGGTCGATGGTTCGTTTCACCTCCAGCGCCTTGACCGGGTCGATGAGCGGGTCGCGGATGATGTCCTCGAGATGCCACTGCACCGTGTCGATCCAGTTCTTGAGGTAGAGGTAATACTCGATGGTTTGAAACGCGTGGGGATTTTGTATCGTCGCCTCGACGTCATCGCGAAGGTGGTAATCAGCGATGGACTGCTCGAAGACGGGAAGGGCGATGGTTGTAAATTTTTTCATGCTTTCTCTGGTTCGTTACGCGAGCAAATATAAGAAAAATAACGGGTATCGCGCGTGCTCCCCGCCCGCTTTCCCGCCCCTCTTTTTTCGTACCTTTACGGGCGAGATATTTTACGCGAGATGATCATCAAGAAACTAACAATTGTCAATTACAAGAACATCGAGGAGGCGGCTATCGACTGTTCCCCCGGGTTCAACTGTTTTATAGGGAACAACGGGGTGGGGAAGACCAACATCCTCGACGCGCTCTATCACCTTTCCATGTGCAGGAGCTATTTTAACCTGCCCGACGCGCAGAATATCCGCCACGGCGAGCCGTTTTTCCTCCTCCAGGGGTGCTACGAGCGCGAGGGCGAGACGATTGATATTCACTGCGGGGTCAAGCGCGGGGAAAGAAAGACGTTCAAGAGGAACAAGAAGAGTTACGAGCGCCTTTCCGATCACATCGGCCTGCTCCCGCTCGTGATGATCTCGCCGGCCGACGCGCTGCTCGTCGACGGGGGGAGCGAGGAACGACGGCGGTTTATCGACGGCGTCATCAGCCAGTGCGACAAGGAGTATCTCCAGCGGCTGATCCGCTACGGCCGCGCCCTCGCGCAGCGGAATTCTCTCCTTAAGGAGCGCGCCGGGAGGCCCGTCGAGGAGGAGATGATCGCCGCCTGGGATGAGCAGCTGGCCGAGAACGGCGAGGTGATCCTCCGGAAGAGGGAGGCGTTTGTTGCCGATTTCGGGGAGGATTTCCGGCTGTTTCACGACCTGCTCGTCGAGGGGGGGGAGCAAGGGACGCTGCGGTATGTCGCGACGGCGCCGCCGGGAGGGATGCGCGACGCGCTGCGCGAGAGTCTCGCCCGCGACAGGTTGCTGACGTATACTACCGTCGGCGTGCATCGCGACGATGTCGCCATGACGCTCTCCGGGTATCCCGTGAAACGCTTGGGGTCGCAGGGGCAGAAGAAGAGTTTCCTCACCGCCCTGAAGTTCGCGCAGTTTGCTTACCTGACGAGGGTCACGGGCATGAAGCCTCTCTTGCTCCTCGATGATGTTTTCGATAAGCTGGATGCCGACAGGGTGAGCCGGATTGTACAGGTGGTCTCCGGGGATCGCTTCGGGCAGGTGTTCGTCACCGACACGAACAGGAAGCATATCGACGAGATCCTATACCTGCACTCTACCAATTTCAAAATCTTCCAGGTAACTAAACAAAGCATCTCCCCCGTTACCTGACTCCCACTATTACCCACACGCCCACGTCGCGGGCAAGGCAAGGGGAGCGACGTCGCACGAGTGGTCGGAAGATAAATATTCCATGAGCATGTTCAAAGACCATAAATTAGACATCGCGCGGTTACTGGGAGTTATCCCGGACGAGCTGTTAAGTCACTTGTCAGGAAGGACAGGGGTGGATTATTATTCGAAAGTTTTGCAGGGGAAGAAGCTGTTTTACCTGTTACTGTATGGCCTCCTAGAAAACGACAGGTTAACCTACTCCTTGCCACGGTTTTCACGGTTGAGCTCCGCTACACGTCTTTTCAATTCTTCCGTGTTCAGGGGGCGGGGTGGTTCATCGTCCGGCAGGTTGTCCTGGGCGATGCCCTTCTCGACAAGTTCCAGCACCTTACGGACCTTTTCCTGTAGCTTGGCCTTGTTCTTCTCGACAGACTTGCGCCACACGAACGTGTAACGATTGGCGTGCGACTCGATCTTGGTGTCGTCCATGTAGGCCGCCTCCAGGCTCAAGTACTCCATTTCCACGAGCGTCGTGACTACCTGGGTGAAGATCTCGTGGATGGTATCCTTCAAGTGGGAGGAGCGGAAACGGTTGATGGTATTGTGGTCGGGGGTCTGGTTGCCCGACAGCCACATGAAACTCACGCGCTCATTCAGCGCGTTTTCTATCTTGCGGCAGGAATAGATGTTGTTTAAATACCCGTAAATGACCACCTTTAGCATCATCCGTGGATGGTAGGCTCTTCTGCCTCCAAACTTGTAGGTATCAATCACACGACTGAT
>JAIRKS010000100.1 GCA_031259905.1 Odoribacteraceae bacterium | reverse complement strand
GCCACGTCAAAGTCCCCTATCGCGTTTGATCTTCTCGTACGCGGCGTTGATCGCGGCGAACTTCTCCCCGGCGGCCTTCCGGATATTCTCGCCCATGTACCCGACCCTGTCGGGGTGATGCTCCAGCGCGGCCTTCCGGTATGCTTTCTTCACCTCCTCGTCGGTAGCGGTGGCGGGTATGCCGAGGATCGTGTAGGCGGAGTCGACCTCCTTGTAGAACATCGACTTGATGGAGCGGTACGTCGTGTCGTCCAGCCCGAGCAGCGGGGCGATACGGTCCAGGAGGGCCACCTCCCTGGCGCACACGTTCCCGTCTGCCCCGGCGATGCCGAAAAGAAAATAGAGCAACTGCACGCGCGCCTGCTCCTGCATGTTATACCGGATCCGCGCGCAGACCCCCTCCACGTTAATCTCCTTGTTCAGGAGATCGCGGATGATCGCGAGCGCCTCCCGTTCCCCCGCCTCGCCGAAGTGCTCGCGGAAAAAGCGCCGGGCGTACATCAACTCGTTGCGTTTGATCTTGCCGTCGGCCTTCATGATCGCGGCCGCGAGGATAACGAGATTCTTCAGGAACTCCCTCTGTCCCGTTGTCTGCTGGTCGTGCGCGGGAGTGCTCGCCATGTTGACCAACCACTCGATAAAGGCTCCCAGCGACAAACCGAGAAAGTATCCCAGTATCGCCCCGCCGAAGCCGGCCACCAGGTACCCGATGACCGCGACGATTATAGCGATGAATCCTGCCATGTTTCCAGAGTATTTATGATGCGCGAGACCTGCTCCGCGAGCGCGTCGCCGGGGTTATTATAAATGACGAAGCGCGACAGCGCCGGGTTACCCCCTGCCTGGTGTCGCGCGCGTTCCATCACTTTCTCGCGGGAGACGCCGTCCCGTCGCATGACCCGTTCGACGCGTGTCTCCTCGTCGGCGACGACCGTGATGACGGCGTCGAACATGCCGGCGAGGCCGGATTCGAAAAGAATGGCCGACTCGAGAAAGAGCAACGCCTCGCGACGCGTGTCACACCAGGCGTTAAAGTCGCGCACCACCGCCGGGTGGACGATCCCGTTCACCCGCGCGAGCGCCGTCGGGTCGTTAAACACCCGCGTGGCCAGCCGCGGCCTGTCGAGCATCCCGTTCGCGTCGCGTATCCCCTCGCCGAAGGCGTCGGCGAGCGCCCTCGCGACCGCCTTGTCCTCGTTCACGATCCGCGCGGCGGCGGCGTCGCTATCGTAGACGGGATATCCCCGCTCGCGGATCATCCGCGCGACGGTCGTTTTCCCGCTCCCGATCCCCCCTGTCAGTCCTATTTTTCGCATGATATTATTTTCCTTCGACGAGAAACTCCACCCGCTCCGGCGAGAGCGTCACGTTCCGGACGAACGCCGGGGCCTTTTCCAGCTTCACCTCCAGCGACCCGGCCGACGGGGTTGCCTGACTGAAATCGACGGTAAGAAGGAAATGAGAGTCGTGCACCTGATCGTACCGGCTCAACCCCACGTGGTAGGTCACCTCCACGCTCGCCGGGAAGAGCCGCGGGTTCAGCGTCGCGGGCAGGCCGCGGGCGACCACCGGCAGCGTCTTCTTCCCCTCGGTATACCTCTCGACCTTCACCGTCACCCTGGCCTCGTCCGCCAGCGGGCGAACGCCGGGAATGTCGAGCAGCGCGACGGTGCGCGAGACGTTCTTGTGCAGGTCGGTGAGAATAAGCGGCGCCAGCCGCGCGGCGCGTATCGTGTCGACGCGCGCGGCGGGGCCTTCGAGGACGACGGAATCCGGTTCGACGGTAATCTCCCCCTGGAGGATATACTGCGACCGTGTCGTGTAGCGTGTATCGTGGATGACGGGGACTTTCTTGCGCCCGACGCGCTCGAAGCGGAAGAGGATGCTCTCCGGCTTCACGCGGAGCAGCTGTATGCCGGGATAAAACCGCGCGGCGAGCCGCTCCTTTATATTATTCAGGTCGACGCGTTTCTCCATGACGTCGTCCCCCTCCAGCAGGTCGCTGTTGACGTTAAAGACGACGGGCAGGAACGACGTGCCCAGCTCGTGCCTCAGGAGGGCCAGCCCGCGGGCCTTGATTTCGAGGGTAATCTCCGCCGGCACGTCGGACGCCAGCACCTTTCCGCGGGGCAGGTCACTGTAGCGGGCGGGGTACGTGACCTCGGTCACGTACTCCTTCTCCAGCGCGTGCAGTAACCAGAGCATCGCGGCGACGAGCAGGCAGATCCCGTAAGTGATCGCGTTATTCCTGATCGTCGGTCGTCGCGTGGCCTTCAAGAGGCTTCGCGTTTTCCGGAGAACCCTGCCGGCCATCCCGGTACGTTTTTACCTGGCGGGCTGGTTGGCGCTCGCGTCCTTGACGATGGCGTCCTTGAGCACCTTCAGGCGTCCCTGGTTCTCCACCTCGATGATCACCGTGTGGTCACCGATCTCGAGTACCTTCCCGAAGATCCCGCCGGTCGTCACGACCCTGTCGCCCTTTTGCAGCGTCTCGCGATACTTTCTTAACTCTTTCTGCCGCTTCATCTGCGGACGGATCATGAAAAACCAGAAGACGACGAGGATCAGCAGGAAGGGGGCCATTTGTTCCATCCACCCCACGCTCTCGGTCTCGGCTAACGGTAAAATAAAATACGTGTTCATCATTGTATTTCGGATTTGGTTCTGAATTTAATTCTGGATACTTGCCTTCACGAGCAGCTCGAACCTCCGTTCACGGACATTCGCGTAGACGTGTATAGTTTTGTGTTGCAGCCCGTGCAGGCCGTTGGAGTTGAACTTGACCTCGATCTTCCCCGATTTCCCCGGTTTGACGGGCCGCCGGGGGAAGTCGAGCGACGTGCACCCGCAGCCGGTCAGCACGTCGATAATGATCAAGTCCTTATCGCCCGTGTTCTTGACGCTGAACGCGTGGCTGACGATCTCGCCGCGGGCGACCTTCCCGAAGTCGAACATCGTTTCCGGCAGTTCGACGCGCGTCAGGCGCGTCGAGTCGCTCGCGTGGAAGCGAAAAGGGTCGCCGTTCCGCCCTTCCTTGCCCTTGCAGGCGTGCAGGAGGAGCGTCCCGGCGACCGCGTAAGAAATAATCGTTATGTTCATTATAAAATATGAAAAAATCGGGACGAAGATACGTTATGTCATTTAAAAGATCAAGTGTCGGGTGGAATAATTTTTTCCCTGGATGTTCTTCATGGTTTCGACGCCGATGTCGAGGTGTTGGCGGGCGAACTCGAGCGTGACGGCCCTGTCGGAGGCGCTTGTTTTGATGCCGTCGGAGATCATCGGGCGGTCGGACACCAGCAGCAGCGCTCCCGTCGGCACGCGGTTGGCGAAGCCGACGGTAAAGATCGTGGCGCATTCCATCTCGACGGCCAGCGCGCGTGTCGAGCGGAGGTACTCCTTGAAGCGGGCGTCGAACTCCCACACGCGCCGGTTCGTCGTGTAGACGACGCCGGTGAGGTACTCTCGCCCGTGGTGGACGATGGCCTTCGAGCAGGCTTTCTGGATGGCGAAGGCGGGCAGCGCCGGCACTTCACGCGGCATGTAATCGTCCGACGTTCCCTCGCCCTTGATGGCGGCGATCGGCAGGATATAGTCCCCCACGGCGGTTTTGTCCTTGATCCCGCCGCACTTGCCGAGGAACAGCACGGCCTCCGGCTCGATGGCCGAGAGGAGGTCGAGCACCGTCGCGGCGTTCGCGCTGCCCATGCCGAAGTTGATCATCGTGATCCCCTCGCCGTCGACGGTGGGCATGTTCTGGTCGGCGCCCTCGATGCCGGTGCCGAGTCGCGCGGCGAACAGCTCGAGGTAGTAATCGAAGTTCGTCAGCAGGACGTGCTTCGAGAAGGCCTCCAGCGGTCGTCCGGTGTAGCGCGGCAGCCAGTTCTCGACGATCTCTTTCTTCGTTTTCATCGCCGGTTGTCAGGGGATGACGGTGAAATCGACGGGCGTCCACGGGCCTTTCTCGCCGCGGGAGTTTTCCCAGCGGAGGGAGAAGTAGAAGCGTTTGTTGCGATCGGTGTCGGGGAAATCGAACGTGCAGGGGCTGTTCGTGTCGAACGTCGACCGGGTGAGGCTGGCCTGTACGATGCCTTCCGTGGCGGTCGTCACGAGGCTGGCGATCTCGACGCCGTGTTGGCCGCGGGGTTTGCCGGATCCGCGCTCCTTGTCGAAGAAGGAGATTTGCACGCGGAAGGCCCCTGGCAGGGCGACGCCGTAGCCGGGCGTGGTTGTCGCTACCGGCGACGGCACGCGCTTGCCGGTGGATCGCTTCGGGAAGCCCATCAGGTCGAGGTCGGCGTCGGAGACGATCGCGGGCGGGTACGCGCGGAGGATCTGCTCGAGGGTCTTGACGAGTGGTTCGAGGCGTTCGCGCGCCTTGTAGATGTCGTCGATTTTCTCCTTGTCGCGTTTCTTTTCGTTTTCCCAGTTCGCGTACGCGCTGGTGAAGTCGGTGATGGCCGGTATGACTTCCGTCTTGAACCATTGCCCGATCACGGTGCTCTCGTTGAACCCGAAGCGCGTGAGGTTGGCCGGGAGGGTGAAGTACGCGACAAACACGTCGATAAAGTGTCTAAGTGCTTGATAGGATTTCGCTAACCAATTTACTCTTGTTGGCATAATCTTTCATTTTAAAGGTTTTTGATATATTGTGTTCACTGTGCATGATCGTCGGACGATGTTACATGATCGTCGGACGATGTTACATGATCGTCGGACGATGTTGCATGATCGTCGGACGATGTTGCATGATCGTCGGACGATGTTGTATGATCGTCGGACGATGTTGTATGATCGTCGGACGATCATACTTGATCGTCGGACGATGTTGCATGATCGTCGGACGATGTTGTATGATCGTCG
>JAIRKS010000097.1 GCA_031259905.1 Odoribacteraceae bacterium | reverse complement strand
TGATCGACCTCGGCGTGATGATCGACCGCCAGCTGATCGTCGACGCGGTCAAGCGGGAGAAGGCCGACCTCGTCGGCGTGAGCGGGCTGATCACCCCCTCCCTCGGGGAGATGGAGCAGCTCTGCCGCCTGATGCAGGAGGAGGGGTTGCGCGTCCCGCTGATCGTCGGCGGGGCCACGACCTCCGCCGTCCACACGGCCGTGAAGCTCGCCCCGCTTTACGATTACTGCGTGGTCGACGGGGGGGACGCCTCGCGCACGGTGGGCGTCGTCAAGCGCCTGCTGAATGACCGCGAGGCGTATATCCTGGAGATCAAGGAGCGGCAAGAGCAGTTGAGGGAAGCGCACCGGGCGAGAAACACGCGGCTCGTCGCGCTGGAAGAGGCCCGGCGACGGGCGACGCGGCATGATCCCTCCTCTTTCGCCGCGCCCGGTTTCGGCGAGCACGACCTGCTGGGGACGCGGGTGGATATCGGTCATTTTGTCGGGAGGATCGACTGGACGCCTTTCTTCCACTTCTGGGGGTTCAAGGGGAAGTACCCGGGGATCGTCCACGTCAACGAGGAGGCCGCGCGCGTCCACGAGAGTGCCGTCGAGCACCTCGGGGAGATCATCGCCGGGCAAGAGTTTGACGCCGCCGTCGCGGCGCGGTTCTTCGACGCGTACGCCGAGAACGACGATATCGTGCTCGAAGGGAAGCATCGCCTGCCGATGCTCCGCCAGCAGGAGGAGGGAAGCCAGTTTCTCTCCCTCGCCGACTTCGTCGCCCCGTGCGGCGAGGGCACGAGTACCGTCGGGCTTTTCTGCCTGAAGGTCGCGGACAAGTACCCGCGGGGCGACGGTCGCGATTTCGAGCAGCTGCTCCGGGAGAGTCTCCTTGCCCGTCTCGCGGAGGCATTCGCGGAATGGATGCAAACGAGCGTAGACGGGGGGTATCACGTGATACGACCGGCTTTCGGGTATCCTACCTGCCCGGATCACTCGCTGAAGCGCGACGTCTTCGAGCTGCTCGACGCGACGCGAAACGTCGGCGTTACCCTGACCGACAATTACTCGATGTTCCCCGCGACCAGCATCTGCGGCATGTTGATCACCCACCCCGCCGCCCGCTATTTTAGCACCGGGAAGATCGGGGACGACCAGCTACAAGATTATTCCCGCCGCCGGGCGGGAATCGTGAAAATGTAACACGACTAACGTATGAAAGTTATAGACATCCTTGAAAAGTCCACCGCCCCGTTCTGCTCCCTCGAGCTTGTGCCGCCACTGCGCGGAGGGGATATCCGAAAGATTCACGCCGCCATCGAACCGCTGATGGAGTTCGCGCCGCCGTTTATCAACATCACCTTCCACCGCGACGAGGAGGAGTTCCGCCACCGCCCCGACGGCTCTATCGAACGCGTCGTCGTGACGAAACGCCCCGGCTCCGTGGCCCTCGCCGCGGCGATCATGAAACGCTTCCCCGTGGAGGTCGTCCCGCACGTCGTCTGCGGCGGCGCCACGCGCCACCAGATCGAAAATGTCCTGATCGATCTCCATTTCCTCGACATCGAGAACGTGATGGCCCTCCGCGGGGATCCCCTCCCCGGCCAACGCCTGTTCGTCGCGGGCGAGGGGGGATACCGCTATTGTAGCGAGCTGGTGGAGCAGATCACGCGCATGAACCGCGGGCAATATCTCGACGATACCCCCGGCGCCGTCCCCACGAATTTCTGTACCGGCGTGGCCGGCTACCCGGAGAAGCATCACGAGGCGCCGAATATCGACGCCGATATCGAGTACTTGAAACAAAAGATCGACGCCGGCGCACGCTATGTCGTTACCCAGATGTTTTTCGATAACGCCGCTTTCTTACGCTTCGTCGACGCGAGCCGCCGAGCCGGGATCACCGTGCCGATAATCCCCGGCATCAAGCCTGTCTCTACTTTCAAGCACGTCGAGATGCTCCCCCGCACCTTTCACGTCGATATCCCCGGCGATCTCTTGAAGGAAATCCGCCGGTGCACGAGCAATGCCGACGTTAACGCCGTGGGCATCGAGTGGGCCGTGGCGCAGAGCAAGGAACTTGTCGCGCGCGGTGCGCCAGCCGTCCACTATTACACGATGGGGAACTCCGGGAATATTCGCGATATCATCCGGCAAGTTTTTTAGGAAAAAAGATTACATTTGCTCTCGTTTAAAAGAAATAGATGAATGAACCGTTATTATCTCACGTTTATGAAGACAAAACATCTCGTTACACTCTTGCCGCTCCTCGCCTGCCTGGTCGCGTGTGAAAAAGAAGAACACGTGATGGTGATTTACAAGGAAGATGCACGTTATATCAACCGCTTTTTTGAACAATACAATATCCCGGAAGGGTATGTCGCCGGGGAACTGCAATCGACAGAGCTTACCATCCTCGAATGTGTCGCCGACGACGCGGGAAATGTCTCCACGGGAGATACCCTCGAGAAGAGAGGCGCGAGCTTCGACAAGTACGGGTATATCACTACCGAATTGATTTACTCCGTCCCGTGGGAGGAGACAAGGTTCATGCTCACTTGTCGCGTGGACTATACTTACGACTCCCGCCATCGCCTCACCAGCGAGTTGACCCTCACCGGGGGAACACCCGTCGTCTCGCGCGAGAAGAAGACGTATTCCTACGATGACAAGGCGGGGACGGCTACCGAGATTACCTCCGTCGCTACCGGCGACGATCCCTTCACCGTCACCAGGGAGGTCGTCTACCGCCTGAAAACAAACGGATTTATCGACGATGACCTCTACGAGGTCGTCTCGACGCGTGCCGCCGTCGACGACCTGCCTATCCTCCCCACTTTCTCTGTCTCCTTCGTCGTCGTCGAACGCGACGAACGCGGCAACTGGACGAAGGCCTATTCCAACTTACTGGTCAGGGATAATGACGGGAACGTGACGGCAGCAGGGCCACAAGAGTATTTTACCCGCGAGAATAACTATTTCACGAAATAATCCATGAACACGCACCTCTCGTTCCTCATCCCCCTCCTCCTGCTCCACGTCGCGTGCACGCGGGAGACCGTCGAGGAGCCGATATTCCTCGATGAGACTGACCTCTCGATCCTCCACCTCGACCTGCAACCGGGCGTCCGCTCGCTCACGATAGATATCTTCGAGGCTACCCGCCTGGGAGGAGAGGTCGTGGCGGGCAAGCTGCTCGCGAAGGCCGACTACGAGTTTATTCCTCTCGGTCTTTGCTCGCGGGTCGTCGCGTATACCCTCCTCCCCTCCGGCAATTACCACCAGACCTCGACCCGCGATCGCGAGTTCGACGACAAGATGCGGCTCACGCGGGAACTCCTCGTGGATTATATCTATCGCACTTCCCCGGATACCCTCATCGTCGTCACCGGCGAGACTATCTACACCTACGACGACGAGGCCCGAACGGCTACCTGCCTCGAGTACAAGGGAGGATCGCTCTCCCGCGACGATTATACCTCCGTCGTCAAGAAGGTCTACCCACTCAAGGAAAACGGACGCCTCTACCACGGGATTCGCGAGGAGTACGCCCTTACGCGGGCAATCACTTCCTGTCGCCGCGTCGTCCTCGCCTCCGACGAGAGGAATAACTGGACGGAGGCTTATATCCAGGAAGAGAATGACGCCACATCCCCTCTTGTCTACGATTACACGAAGCGTTATATAAATTATTATTAAAACGAACGATCATGAAACATCTATTACTCGTATTCGCCGCGCTCTTGATCGCGCCCCTCGCGCAGGCGCAAGAATTGAAGGAAATCAAGTTGAATGCCCCCGATAAGACGCGGGGAAGTGCAGTCATGAAGGCTCTCAGCGAGCGCGCCTCCTCGCGCGCGATGTCCGAAAGGGAACTTTCTCTCCAGGATTTGAGCGACCTCCTCTGGGCCGCTTACGGAGTCAATCGTCCCGACGGGAGACGCACGGCTCCTACCGCCAAGAATGATCAAGATATTGATCTTTACGTCTGTCTCCCGGCCGGCACGTATCTTTACGACGCGCGGAATAGTCTTTTGAAGCCGGTTATCAGTGGTGATCTTCGTCCGGTACTGGCTGCCGGCCAGGATTTCGTCAAGCACGCGCCGGTGGTTCTTCTTATTGTCTCGGACTATTCCCGGTTCAAGATGAACGATGTCGAACGATCGCGTCTCTGGGGAGCGATGGACGGCGGCATCGTCTCGCAGAATATTAATATTTTCTGTGCTGCCGTGGGACTTGTCACCGTACCCCGCGCCTACATGGATCAACCGAAGCTGAAGGAGATCCTCGGTCTTTCCGATACCCAAATGCCTGTTCTCAATAACCCCGTCGGTTATCCTGCCACCCGCTGATCCCCGGCGAAAAGAGGAACGCTACCGGCAGGGATATGACTATTTCTATCCAGTCACCGGGTTATTTTACTTCTCCCGGTTCGCACGTTACTCGCGGGCGAGTCCGTTACTCACCCGCGAGTTTCTTTAAGTCTCCGCTATTTATTTCAACGTGTTCTGCAATGCCTTCATAATACCGATATCAAACGCAAAAGTCTTTATAACGCTTCACGGGGTTTTCGCGGGAAGGCATTATTCATCGTAATTTACACTGACAATCCTGTTGCAATGAGTCACGCTTGTTCAAAAATAATCTGCAATTATTTTATCTAGATACCTGTTTATCCCTTCCGGATTTTCTCGTCGTGGAATATAGGCCGTGTTAATACGTGAAATCGTTTGCTCCACGAGAAAGAGACAAGGGGTGAACGTGGGGAACAAGTCCTCGTGACGAGGCTGCACCTCGAAGATAGGATAATTCAAGTGAGCATTTGCTTTGTACTGGGCGACATACCGCCTACTCGTGGCATGAATCAATATGATCACACGCTCGCTGTCGAGGACATCTCCTCTTGCTTTCACGCGAGACAGCGTGACATCAACACATTCGTCGCAACTTGCTTCCGGGAAATAGAGGACAAGTTTATCACCACCACTCAATACCTGCTCCCACGCGACCTCGTTACCTTTCCCGTCAGAGAGGGAGAGTTCCGTCGCGATTTTCTTGCCGTTTAGCAATAATTCGATATTTCTGTAATCTTGAATGACATTCAATCCTTTGCCCGTGCTTATGGTATACTCGAGTATCCCCTCAAGTTCTTTTACCTTATCCCGCTCTCCGTACCACAATACTGAAAACATGACTATTCCAGCAACAAGAAGCGCGTATATCATGTAGGAAGCCCACTTCATAGTTTGGAATCCTCACGTAATTTAAATCTGATCAATACAGGATTCGAGTACGATGTAAGTCCGGTAAGCGCGCTTCTAATCTTTTCCTTGTCCGACTCGTTCTTTAATTCGTTGAGCTTCCCATACGCGAAAGCATTGACTACCGGTTCGAGATTATCATATGCACTTATTATCTGATCACCATCGAAAAATGTATTATACCGGTAAATAGGCAAGTTATTCAGGTTAGAATTAATGATTTTGCGATATACTTGGCACGTTCCCGTTTTTTTATCATATAGCGCGGAGACGAAAAAATCCGATTCAAAATATCCTATGAGGACGGTGTTGCGTGTTTGATCAATATCTTCAAGTCCCCTGATGATATGTTTAGTGTCTGGATCTAATATTTTTTCTATGGGCAAAGGGATATCCTCGTATCGCTCGCTGAAGATCACCTTGTATGCAGGCGTACACGTGTCGCCATATGCTTGAAAAATCGTGTCACAAAAGGCGTGATAGAAAAGACACGTGTCGCCCAATTGAGATAATTGTCCTTGTTTACGCATACGGGCTACATCGTCCCCTCTCCTTGGCGTATGCACGAATTCCGTCACCTGTTTACTCGCCACATCATAGGCCCCGAACGCTATGTTCCCTTCGTCCTTCCATCCTGTCCAGTTGTTAGCCATATAAATTGTTTCGTTCGCGTATTCGATATGATCAGCTCCCATGATTTCCCATGTATTAAAGCGATCGATCATCTCCAAATTTTCATCATAGCATATCAACGATCGCATGTTCCCATCGGAAATCCAAATATTCTTTCCCACAACAACAAACGCACTTGCATCGCTATACTCGTCCGGGCCTCTTCCTCTTTTGTTAATCTTGGAAAGGAATTTACCCGCCGAGTCAAAAAGAAAGAGCGCATTAATCTTTCTATCCAAGACATAGTATATATTGTTTCGATAGACAACCTTACTCACGGAACTGATCAAACACTCGTCTTTAGTCTCCAGCGCCACGATATCCCACGCCGGCTCGACGTCATTAGCAATGTCATACACCGAATCCACTTTCGATGGATTGATCCTAATCTCTCTTAATGTTGTAACTGATTCTCGTGCGCAAGAAGAGAGGACAATAAATGATATCCCCAAAAACAATATCCGAGTACTCATGTTATTTATAGATTATATTCAAAAAGAAAAAAAATGCGAATTACACAACATAAAATTGAGCGTAGGCTTAGACATATTATTTATTCTTCCATCTTTCCAAACGTTTCATTCCACGAGTAAAAAACCACGCCGTAAATCTGTTACAGCCTTGCTCCACCATTTTGCAGCGGCAAAATTCCTGAAACTCTCTTACGGTCATTTCACCATTTGTAAATTCACCGTTTTGATAACAGTA
>JAIRKS010000064.1 GCA_031259905.1 Odoribacteraceae bacterium | reverse complement strand
ACATAGGACGGTCAGGTACGACCCTCGACCCGCGTCGTCCCAAACATGGGACGGTCAGGTACGACCCTCGACCTGCACCGTCCCAAACATGGGACGGTCAGGTATGACCCTCGAACTGTACCGTCCCAAACATGGGACGGTCAAGTACGACCCTCGATCTGCACCGTCCCAAACACGGGACGGTCAGGTACGACCCTCGACCTGCACCGTCCCAAACAAAGGACGGTCAAGCGAGAGCGAGAGCGACTCCTTATATATAAGGAGTACCCCCGCCGCTCGTCGCGGCACGGTAACCGCGCGCGAACGTGACGGGCACGCCATTCCACGCTCCACCCGTGAACGCGAGGGAGACGGGAAAGCCGCGCGTCGTCCTCACCTCCTGCCCCTCGCGAGACGCGGGCGAAGCGTGCCGCCGCGCGCGCGCCGGCAGGGAGTAGCGCCCCTCCCCTACCCGTCCCCTCGCGCGTCGTCGGCAGGGAAATTGAGTATATTTGCCGCGTGAACACGGATGACATGAAAAGAATACTTGAATTAAGGAGGATGTTGGAAGAATACAATTACCTCTACTACGTGAAGAACGCGCCGGCGGTGACCGACGCGGAGTTTGACGCGTTGATGCGCGAGCTGGAAGAGCTGGAGGTCGCGCACCCGGAAATGGACGACCCCAACTCGCCCACGCGACGGGTGGGGAGCGACGCGAGCAACGACTTCCCGCGCGTGACCCACGCGTACGGGATGATGTCGCTGGCGAACACGTACAACGAGCAGGAGGTGCGCGACTTCGACGCCCGCGTCCGCGAGCACGCCGGCGGGTCACCGGTAGAGTACGCCTGCGAGCTAAAGTACGACGGCACGGCCATCAGCCTGCGATACGAGCACGGGGCGTTGCGATACGCCGCCACGCGCGGCGACGGGCTGCAGGGCGACGACGTGACGACCAACGCGCGAACGATCCGTTCCATCCCGCTGCGCCTGCGCGGCGAGGGCTTCCCCGCGCTGTTCGAGATACGGGGGGAGATCCTGATGCCGTTCACCGTCTTCAACCGCCTGAACGAGGAGCGGGCGCTGGCCGGCGAGCCGCCGTTCGTCAACCCGCGCAACGCCGCCGCGGGGACGTTGAGGCTGCTGAACCCGGCGGAAGTGGCGCGGCGACGCCTGGAGTGTTACCTGCACAGCGTGCCGGGAGAGCTTGCCCCCGCGGCGACGCACGTCGAGTCGATGAACGCGGCGAGGGAATGGGGATTCAACGTCCCGCGGGACGCCGCGCGCTGCGCGGACGTGGAGGAGGTGCTGGCGTACATCCGCGCGTGGGAGGGGCGACGCGGGGAACTGCCCGTGCCGGTGGACGGCATCGTGGTCAAGGTAAACGCCGTCGACCTGCAGGAGCGCCTGGGGTACACGACGAAATCACCGCGGTGGGCCATCGCCTACAAGTACAAGGCGGAACGGGCCGAGAGCCTCCTGCTGGGCGTCGATTACCAGGTGGGGAGAACGGGTGCCGTGACCCCCGTGGCGAACCTCGAGCCGGTGTACCTCGCCGGGACGACGGTCAAACGCGCCTCGCTGTATAACGCGGAGTTCATGCGCGAGCTGGACTTGCACGAGCGCGACCGCGTCTACGTCGAGAAGGGCGGGGAGATTATCCCGAAGATCGTCGGCGTCAACGAGACGGCACGACAGCCCGGCGCCGTGCCCGTCGACTTTATCGCGCGCTGCCCGGCGTGCGGCACCCCGCTGGAACGGCAGGAGGGAGAGGTGCAACAGTATTGCCCGAACGAGGAGTGCCTCCCGCGCGTCGCCGGGAAGATCGAGCACTTCGTGAGCCGGAAGGCGATGAGCATCGAGACGATGGGGAGCGAGACGATCGACCTGCTGCTCGCGAGGGGAATGATCCGCGACGCGTCCGACATCTACGCGCTGGCCGACCGGCGGGAGGAGTTGATCGGGCTGGAGAAGATCATCTACCCGAAGAGCTACGAGATGACCAGCATACCGCTGTGGCGAGTGATCTACGCGTTCGAGATCGGCCTGAAAAACATCTCCGTCCGGCAAGCCACGGGGATGGCCGAGCGCTTCGGTAGCCTCGCGCGGGCACGCGTCGCGCGGCCGGGGGAATGGATGGAGATGGAAAGCCTCGGCGACACGGCCGGTGAAAGGGAAAAGGCGGCGCGGAGGATCGCGGAATACTTCCTCTCCCCCTTCAACGAACCGCTGGAGCGGCTGGAAGAGGCGGGCGAAACGGACGCGATCCCGCTGGACGCGGTGATCCGCGCGATGGGCATACCCGGCGTCGGTCGGCACGAGGCCGCGCTGCTGGCGGTGCACTACGACTATATATACGACCTGTTCTCGGCCACCGCGGGCGAGATCGCCGCGACCGGCATCGGGGAGGAAACGGCGCGACGCGTGCACGACTTCCTCGCGGGCCGCGAGAAACTCGTCCGCAAGCTCAACACGCTCGGCGTCTTCCGCCTCCAGGAGAAGTCCGTGGACAACCTGCTGGCGGCCATCGAGCGCTCGAAGGAGACCGATCTCCCCGGCTTCATCCACGCGCTGGGCATACGGCACGTCGGCGAGACGGCCTCGCGGGATCTCGCCCGCCACTTCAAGCACGCGCGGGCGCTGGCCTCGGCCACGCGCGAGCAACTGACCGAGGTGGAAGGCGTCGGCGAGCAGATGGCACGGAGCGTGGAGCGATATTTCGGCAACGAGGAGAACAGGGCGTTGCTGGAACGCCTCCTGGCGCGCGGCGTGAACGGCGCGCTACGCGAGCAGGAAGGCGAGAGCAGCGTGCTGGAAGGAAAGACATTCGTGATCACCGGGACGCTCTCGATGCCGAGGGAACGCTTCAAGGCGCGTATCCTGGCGGCAGGAGGGAAGGTCAGCGACGCGGTCTCCGCCAAGACAAGTTACCTGCTGGCGGGAGAGAACGCCGGGAGTAAACTGAAACACGCGACGAAGCTCGGCGTGCCCGTGCTCGCGGAAAATGACCTCGACAGGCTGCTGGCAGCGGCAGATCCGGAATAAATTGCTTACCTTTACGCCCTCATTACGACGGAAAACATGAGAAACGAAGAGACAAAAAAGTTGAAGCTGATCATGCAATCGGCAAGCGAGGAGGCGAAACGCCTGGGGAACGGTAAGGTCTACCCGGAACACCTCTTCCTGGGGATATTGAAGCAGAGAAGCGGGTACGCGACGGACGTGCTGCACTCCCTGGGCGTGGATTTCCAGGAGGTGACGGAGAAGCTGGAACAACGGCTGGAGAAGAAACGCTACCAGGCGATCAACGCCGGGGAGATCGACTTCACGCTGGCCGCGAACAGTATCCTACGACGCGTCGCCGACGAGGCGTGGGAAATGGGCGACAAGGAGCTGGAGTCGGAACACGTGATGCTCGCCCTGCTGCGCGGGCACGCCGGATTCCTGGCACGCCTGCTCGACGACGGGGGGGTGAATTACGAGACGTTCCGGGAGGCCGTCCTGAGGGAAAAGGCAAGGACGCGCTCGGAGTTTAACGACGACGAGGACGCGGACGAGGAGGAAGCACAAACCATACCGCGTCTCCTGCAGGGAAAGCACTCGAACACGCCCGTGCTCGATAACTTCGGGGTCGATATCACGAAGGCAGCCGTCGCCGGCGCGCTCGACCCGATCGTCGGCAGGAACAGGGAGATCGAACGACTCGTGCAGATCCTGAGCCGGCGCAAGAAGAATAATCCCGTGCTGATCGGAGAACCCGGCGTGGGGAAATCGGCCATCGCCGAGGGACTGGCGTTGCGCATCGTGGAGCGGAAGGTGTCGCGCGTGTTGTTCGACAAGCGGGTGATCTCGCTCGACATGGCCTCGATCGTCGCCGGCACCAAGTACCGCGGGCAGTTCGAGGAACGCATGAAGGCGATCCTCTCCGAGCTGGCGAAAAACCGGGAGGTGATCCTCTTCATCGACGAGATACACACGATAGTCGGCGCCGGCGCGTCGGGAGGAAGCCTCGACGCGGCGAACATGCTGAAACCGGCGCTCGCGCGCGGGGAGATACAGTGCATCGGCGCGACGACCCTCGACGAGTACAGGCAGAATATCGAGAAGGACGGCGCGCTGGAAAGACGCTTCCAGAAGGTGCTCGTGGAGCCGACCTCGTTCAACGAGACGGTGGAGATATTGAGCAACATCAAGACGCGCTACGAGGATCACCATAACGTCAATTACACGGACGAGGCCATCATCGCCTGCGCGCGCCTGACGGAACGTTACGTCACCGACCGTTCGCTGCCGGACAAGGCGATCGACGCGCTGGACGAGTCCGGTTCGCGGGTGCATATCGCGAACATTAGCGTCCCCTCCATCATCGAGGAGCTGGAACGCGAGCTGGAACGGGTGCGCGAGTGCAAGCGGGTGGAGGCCACGCGACAGAATTTCGAGATGGCAGCGGCGTTCCGCGACAAGGAACGGTTCCTGCAAAAGAAACTGGAAGAACAGAAGGATGCCTGGCAGAGAAACCTCGAGGAGAACCGCGTCACGGTGACCGACGAGCACGTCGCCGAGGTGGTGGCCATGATGACCGGCGTGCCGGTGAAACGCATCGCCAAGACGGAGGGCACGCGCCTGCTGCAGATGAGCGAGGAGTTGAACGAACGCGTGATCGGGCAGCAGGAGGCCATCGAGAAGGTGGTGAAGGCGATCCACAGGAACCGCGCCGGGTTGAAGGACCCGAACCGGCCGATCGGGTCGTTTCTCTTCCTCGGCCCGACGGGGGTGGGAAAGACGCAGCTGGGGAAGGTGCTGGCGCGGTTCCTGTTCGACTCCAACGACGCGCTGATCCGCGTCGACATGAGCGAGTACATGGAGAAGTTCTCCGTGTCGCGCCTGACGGGAGCGCCCCCGGGGTACGTCGGGCACGAGGAGGGGGGACAGCTGACGGAAAAGGTGCGCCGCAAACCGTACTCCGTGGTGCTGCTGGACGAGATCGAGAAGGCTCATCCCGACGTGTTTAATATCTTGCTGCAGTTGCTGGACGACGGGCAGTTGACCGACGGCCTCGGCAGAAGGGTCGATTTCAAGAACACGATCGTGATCATGACCTCTAACGTCGGCAGCCGGCAGCTGAAGGATTTCGGTCGCGGGATAGGCTTCGGCGCGCGGGAACGCGTGGGGGAAGGGGATTACGCCCGCGGCGTGGTGCAAAAGGCGCTGAAAAACACGTTCTCCCCGGAGTTCCTGAACCGCGTCGATGACGTGGTCATGTTTAACATGCTCTCGAAGGCGAGTATCCTGGAGATCGTCGGCGTGGAGTTGAAGTACCTTTTCAAGCGGGTGACGGATCTCGGCTTGCAGATCTCTATCACCGACGCGGCGAAGGAGTTCCTCGTCGAGAAGGGGTACGACCCGCAGTATGGCGCCAGGCCCCTGAAACGGGCGATCCAGAAGTACGTCGAGGACGAACTCTCCGAGATGATCATCAAGGGTATCCCGGAAGGTTCAGCGGTGACCATAGGCATGGATGACGAGAAGATCACGATCAAGTATTGAGATCGCGCGACAACAACTGTCTATAACGCTCGCGCGACAGGCGACAATCGTCGCGCCCTACCCCGAATAGAATATTTAGAAAACAATCTGCACCGGGAGCTAAAGAACCGGGAAGTCCCCTTCGTGATACTGCCCCCCGGTGAAACATAAGGGGCATTCGATGGTGCACAACACAATCATATTTCTCTCTACCGTTGTCGGTACTCTCGACTGTTACCGGACGAACCATTCAAGGCACTCTGGCAGAAAGTACCGGGCCGACACTTTGTTTTCATGATTTCATAATTTCAAGTGGTTAAGATCGCGTTGATATTGATATTCACGCGTGTCTTATCCTGGACAGGCGTGTTTCCGCGCAACTTGCCAATGTAGTCTGTCAAGTTGTACAGGGTGGTCCGCGCAACTTGCCAATGTGATCTGGCAAGTTGTACAGGGTGGTCCGCGCAACTTGCCAATGTGGTCTGGCAAGTTGTACAGGTGGGTCCGCGGAGATGGCAGACTGGTCCGCGGAGATGGCAGACCGGTCCGCGGAGATGGCAGACTGGTCCGCGGAGATGGCAGACCGGTCCGCGGAGATGGCAGACAGGTCCGCGGAGATGGCAAATGGGTCCGCGGAGATGGCAATATGGTCCGCGGAGATGGCAAACAGGTCCGCGGAGATGGCAGATAGGTCTGCGGAGATGGCAATGTGGTCCGCGGAGAGGACAGGCAGGTCGTCCCGTTCAGATCGAGAGTCCGATAGAAAAGAGGAGATTAAAGAACATGTCGCGATGGAGCGTCTCGTAGCCGGCACGGAAACCGACATTCACGGGGAACGTCAAGTCAAGGAAGCGGGCGTCGCTCGTGGCCTCGATCCCGAAAGAGCGGTAAGAGCGGGTGACGTCGGGCGAGGAAAAGATGATCATGTCGTCGCCGGGGACAACAGCGCGTGCCGCGTTCACGGTCGCAGCGGCATCGAAAAAGATCCCCGCGTTGAACTGCCGGAGGTAAACGAGAGGCGTCACGCGCCAGTCCGGGTACGCGAGCGGGAGGTAATAAGAGAAGCGCGCCGTGGCGAGCTTGTTCCCGGAAAGGGAGATGCCGCGCGGCGAGAGTATCTGGTTACCGGAAAGGCGGAGAGGATCCGACTTCTGCTGGAATCCCGCGTAGAGCACGATCGCGTGATGCCTGGCGACACCGGGGAGGTAGAGATTCCCGTTGGCCCACCAGGTGCTCTCCGGATCGTTCCCGCTGGAAAACGCGCGCGCGTAACCGACCTCCAGGCGTTCGCCGCGGCGGGGGTAGAGGTCGCGCTGGCTGGCGCGGGCGAGGCTGTAGAAGGTGATCTCGTGCTGGATGACCCGCGACCAGTAGGCGGCGGAACGGACGATGCGGTAGTCTTCCGGGTCTCCCGTTTTCCACGCGCCGTGCTCGAGGACGCGGAGATCGTCCGTCTCGTGGCGGTACGCGTCGCGTAACGAGAACAGCAGGCGCGGCGCGATGTACCTCCGGCGATCCCCGCGGGAGAAATTCACCGGGAACTCGACGGAGGCGGAGAGACGGGTCTCCCGCGAGCGGTCGGTGAAGCGGATCGTGTCCACTTGCCCGGTTGCCTGCCGCGCGGCGCGTTGCTCCATCTGCCTGTCGACCCGCCCGTCGCGGAGGCTCGCCTTGAAGGTAGGCCACAGCCCCCGGTAGGTGGCGTTTAACTTCCAGTTGCCGTTGTCATAGCCGTCGTCCCAGACGTGACCGGCAGTCCAGTAGAAGGTACTTAGTTTATCCTGCGAGCTGATGGCGAGACCGGGATACACGCGCACGTTGTCGCGGTCGGGGAAGAACGGCCCCCAGCTGTGCACGTTCACGGCGTGTAGCGTCTTGTTGTACGGCTGCCCGGTATAGGTGGCGGAATCCCGCGGCGGGGAGAAGTTCCATTGCTCGTCCCGGGCGAGGCTGTCGGCGAGGGCGAACGACCGGCGAGGGGCGAGAGCCGGCAGGGCGCGGGCAAGGGGAAGACATGCCGGCCGGTAGCCGTCAGGGGTATAGAAAGAGAAGTACAGGGTATCCTTCCCTGGCGAGAGCGCCGGGTAACGGGCGCCAAAGCGCGCCTCGACGAGGAGACTGTCCGGGGCGGAGCGGTAGATGGCGTTGTTCCCGCCGCGGGCGGAGCGGTAGATGATGCCGTCGCGGGCCGCCACGGGGCGGTCGATCTCCTCCGGCACGGGCGGGGCGAGGGGTTGGCCGCGCCCGGAGCGGGTGTCAATGGAGAGGATCTGCTGCCCGGCGGGAGAGAGGGAAACGGCGAGAAGGGTGCTTGTCCCGTCGAAAGAGGGGTGGATGAACAGCTCGTTGTCCCGCCCGCGGTAGCGGAACAGCTCGCGACGGAAAGAGTCGTCGGTGATCACGATAGAGGCCCTGTTCTGCCGGTCAACCTCGACGAATCCCCACGCGTCCGGTCCGGCGGGAAAAGGGGCGAAGCGGTTCGCGGGGGCGGGGT
>JAIRKS010000211.1 GCA_031259905.1 Odoribacteraceae bacterium | reverse complement strand
CAGTCAACTCTGCCGGTAGCCAGACGGCCATCTCCCCGGCGCCGCGGTGCGCCCACGCGTAATAAGGAATCAGGGTGAGGGTAACGTCTTCCGGGCGCAGCTTGTCGCGCTCGTCGAAGCGCAGAGACTGCACGTCGCCCTTGAGCAGGACGATCCCCTTTAGGAGATCGGGACGGTATTCAGCCTCGAAGCGCGGCGATCCTCCCGTGAAGAGGCTCGCGACGCTGAAATTATTGTCCGGCCACTCGGCGCAATAGACCACCGGCCCGCGCTCGACGGCGATCTTCCCCCGGTCGGCCTCGACAGCCTGGTGCGCGCGGACGAGCCGCGGCTCCATGTCAAGGTGCAGCTCGACGACATCGCCCCGCTTCCACGCGCGGGAGATCGTGATGTACCCTTGATCCGTCGTCCCGTCGACATCCTTCCCGTTGACGCGGGCGCGGTAGGAGGGCGTTTTATCGTCGGCGTAATAGTAGAGGTCGCTGGGCACGACCTCGTCGCGTGCCCATCCCGGGACGCGGATTTTCAAGCCGAAGGTGGATATACCGCGCGGATCGACCGTGATCTTCACGTCGCCGTCCCACGGGTAACCGGTGGTTTGTTTCAAGTTCACCGTTTTCCCTTTCACGGGGATCGTTGCCTCGTTCGAGACGAAGAGATTGATGTAAATATTATTGTCCTTCACGGCGTAGATATACCCAGGCATGGAGGGAATGAAACGGCAGATATTGGAAGGGCAGCAGGCGCAACCGAACCACGCCGCCCGCTGGTGCTGGCCGATAGACTCAAGGGGATTTGGGTAAAAGAACCCGTCGCCGTCGAGCGACACCCCGGAGAGTAGCCCGTTGTAGAGGCCGCGTTCGAGGACATCGTAATACTTGGCGTCGCCGTGCAGGAGGAAGAGGCGGTAGTTCCAGTACACGTTGCCGATGGCCGCGCACGTCTCGCAGTAGGCCGACATGTTGGGCAACTCGTAATTCTTGCCGAAGGCTTCGCCGCTACCGGTAGCACCGATCCCTCCGGTGATGTACAGTTTCTTCGCGACGACGTTATCCCATATCCTCCCGATGGCGTCGATGTACGCCTGTTCTCCCGTGAGCGCGGCGACGTCGGCAACGCCGGAATACATGTAGGCGGCTCGCACGGCATGTCCCACGGCCTCGTCCTGCTCCAGGACGGGTTTGTGCGCCTGACTGTACGTGTCCTTCCGCGAGGTATACCCCCGCTTGTCGACGAAGAACTTGGCCATGTCGAGGTACTTCTTCTCGCCGGTGAGCACGTAAAGTTTCGCCAGCGCCATTTCAGCGATCTGGTGACCGGGGACGGCCACGATCTTGCCGGCCCCTTCGCCGATCTCCCGGCAGACGCAGTCGGCGTACCGTATGGCGATGTCGAGGAAATTCCGTTGCCCGGTGGCCTGGTAATGGGCGATGGCTCCCTCGATCATGTGACCGAGGTTATAGAACTCGTGGCTCAGATCCTCCACCTTTTCCCATCGTTTCGTGCCGGCCCACTCGTGCGGGTGTTCGGGATTCATCGTGCGTGCCGTGTAAAGATAGCCGTCCGGTTCTTGCGCGGCGGCGACGATCAACAGGACACTGTCGATGTAACGTTTCAACTTCTCGTCGGGGAAGCTTTGCAGCAAGTAGCTTGCTCCCTCGATCGTTTTGTAGACATCCGTGTCGTCGAAGGAGAGGCCTGTCACCTTGTTTTGGGGGCCGGGATTAGCGGCCATCTCGAAATTCTTGTAGCGACCGGTCTCCTCGCACTTTTGGAAGGCCAGGGGAATTGTCACCTCGCGGCTTGCTTGCAGGCGCTGTCCCCAGAAAGCGTCGGTCACTTTTACTCTCGTGAAGGGCACGGGCGAGACGGGATATCCCGCGTTCTGTTGCTGCCCGCGCGCGTTTAGCGCCAGGATACAGCCGATGAAGAGAAAGAATAGATTTTTCATGATCCGTGGGTTTTGAGTTTCAAATTACATTTATCGCGTCTCGCCCCGGCAGGGATTGAGAGGCGGAGCAAAAATAGTAGAAAACGCGAGAGAACAGTACATCATACACCCTGTTTTTTTTCCTGTTCGTGAGAATAATCCTTGATAAATCCCGGGAAAATTCTTACGTTTGGCTCGCCATCCGATGTACCCGGCAGTCGTCGGGAAGTGATTGTAGAATTAATTAACGAGAGAACACATGAATAAGGAAACAGGTTTCTATGCCGGCGAGCAGGATTTTAAAGTCGCCGTTGATTGTATCATTTTCGGCTTCGACGGGGAAGGGTTGAAGCTATTGTTATTGAAGCGTGATTTTGCCCCGTGCGAGGGAGACTGGTCGCTCGTCGGGGGATTCTTGCAAGGTGACGAGAATCTTGATCAGGCTGCCGAGCGCGTGTTGAGGCATTATACCGGCATCGAGCGGGTATACATGGAGCAGTTGATGACGTTCAGCGAGGTGAATCGCGATCCCGGGGGACGCGTGCTCTCGACGGCGTATTTCGCGCTGATGGATATCCGTAATTACAACAAGCAAGTGCATAACGCCGTTTGGGTGCTTATGGATAAGATGCCGGCGTTGATCTTCGATCATAACCTCATGGTGAAAAAAGCGCTTGGTAGGATGAGGCGTCGCGCGTCGAATTGCCCGATCGGCTTTAACTTGCTCCCGCGGGAGTTCACGCTGCCTTTCCTGCAACAGCTTTACGAGGCGATCTTCGGTTTCGACATGGATAAACGGAATTTCAGGAAGAAGATACAGGGCATGAATATCCTCGTCAATACCGGCAGGAAGGATCATTCCAATTCAAAGAAGGGGGCGTTCATCTACTCGTTCGACGAGCAGAAGTATAACGAGATGCTGGAGAACGGCTATAATCCCAACTTTTTCACTATTCAATACAACCCGCGGTAGCCGTCCGCGAGGAAAACGTCGTTCGCGACCTGACGGGGCAGGGGGGAGTATTTCCTCCCTGTCTTGTTAAAGAGTGCGCGCGTGCAACCGCTGTCATCGCGCGTGCGCGCCGCGCTTTCCCCGGCGATAAAACAAGGGGGAAACGAATGAATCGCGAGGAAAAATGTTAGCTTCGCGAGGAGTATAAAAAACAACGACGATGAACGAGCTAATGAATCTTATCGTGTTAGCGAGCAAGATCGACCGGGGATACACGCGGGAATTAAACCGCCGGTTCTTGCAGGCGGGCTTCCCGGTGCGGAGGGAGCAATACGAGTTGTTACGCGTGCTGTGGGAGGAAGATAACGTGAACCAGCAGACCATCGCGAACAGGCTGCAGAAGGACAAGTATAACGTGACGAAGCTGCTGAACGCGCTACAAAAAAGAGGATTCACGAGGCGAGAGGCGGGGGAAGACCGGCGGAACAACCGGGTAGTGCTCACGGGAAAGGGAATCGAGTCGCGCGTGCCGCTGGTAGCCATCGAGGAAGAGACGCTCCTCGACATCTCGTTCACCCTCTCCTCGACGGAAATGAAAACAGGCGCGTGGGTATTGAAAAAGTTGAAAGACGCGCTGGACAAGTAATAAACAATAAATACAAGGAAACATGGAAAAGAATCTGGCCGGTTTAACCCCGGCGCCCCTTTGGCAATACTTCGAGGAGATCTGCGGCGTCCCGCGTCCCTCGAAGCGGGAAGAGAAAATCGTCGCGTACTTGCGGGATTTCTTCACGCGTCACGGCGTGGAACATCACGTGGACGCGGTAGGAAACATCGTGGCGCGTAAGCCCGCGACGCGGGGACGCGAGGATGCAACACCGTTGATCTTGCAGGCCCACCTCGACATGGTCTGCGAGCAGGACAGGGACGGGCGACATGATTTCGATCGTGATCCGATCGTCCCCGTCATCGACGGCGAGTGGGTGAAAGCCGCCGGGGGGACAACCCTGGGCGCCGACGACGGGATCGGCGTGGCCGCGTGCATGGCCGTGTTGACCTCCTCGACGATCCAGCATGGCCCGTTGGAGTGTCTCTTCACCGTGGACGAGGAGAGCGGAATGACGGGCGCGTTTGCCTTACAGCCGGACTTTTTGCAGGGAAAGATGTTGCTGAACCTCGACTCGGAGGACGAGGGAGAATTGTTTATCGGTTGCGCCGGGGGAATCAACACGACGGCTCGCCTGCCATACAACAGCACGCCCGTGCCGCCGGGACGTTTCGCCGTGCAGGTAGAAGTAAGCAAGTTGCTGGGCGGGCACTCCGGCGACGATATAAACAAGGGGAGAGCAAACGCCATCAAAATCCTCGCCCGTTTCCTCTGGATGTTGAACGAAACTAAAAACGTTCGCGTGGCGACCTTCGAGGGAGGGGACAAGAGGAACGCGATCCCGCGGGAAGCGCGTGCCGTGATCGTCATCGCCGGGCCGTGCAGGGAACAAGTCATTACCGAATTCCAAGCGTACGCCTCCGCGGTAAAAGCCACGTGGATCATGGATCCGGACATCTGCCTGACGATCGACGAGGTAGAAGTCCCCGCGCGGGCGCTCGACGAAGCCTCGACGAGGACGTTGCTGGACGTCCTGCACGCGTGCCCGCACGGGGTATTCGCGACGAGTTTCCGCGTGCCCGGCCTCGTGGAAACCTCGACAAACCTGGCCTCCGTCAAGTTCGACGAGGAGGAAAGCATCACCATCGCCACCTCGCAACGGAGCGACATCGACAGTGAAAAGATGAACATCGCCGACACCGTGGCCTCCGTCTTCCGGCTTGCCGGCGCGCACGTCGCGTACGCCGACAGTTATCCCGGCTGGTCACCCGACACGAGTTCCCCCCTGTCGCGGGTAATGATCGCGTCACACGAGCGCCTCTTCGGGAAAACGCCGGTCGTTCGCTCGATACACGCCGGGTTAGAATGTGGATTATTCCTTGAAAAATACCCCGACATGGACATGGTCTCGTTCGGGCCGACGCTAAGAGATGTCCACTCGCCCCGCGAGCGCGTGCACGTCGGTTCGGTCGAACGGTGGTGGAAACACCTGGTGGACGTGCTCGAGAACGTGTAACCAAAACGTACCCCCCGTGAATAAAACAGCAAAATACGATCGCCTGCACGAGCAACTGCGCGGCTACTTCCACGCCACCGCCGACATTTGGGCACGCCTGGCCACGATAGAAGCCGTGCTACATCACAAAATGAAATTCCTCTGGACGGGCGTCTACGTCCTGTCGGGCGACGCGCTCGTCGTCCGCTCCTATCAAGGCCCTGTCGCGTGCCAGTGCCTTCGCGACGGCGGGGTATGCTGGAGCGCCATTCGTCGCGGCGACACCGTCATCGTCGGCAACGTCGACGAGTTCCCCGGACACGTCGCCTGCAACCCGGCATCCAGGAGCGAGATCGTGATCCCCTTGCGCGACGCCGGGGGAAACATCTTCGGTTGCCTCGACATCGACAGCGATCGCCTCGACGCCTTCGACGAGGAAGACGAGGCTGGCCTGAAAAAAATCCTATCACTCCTGCACGCGTGAAGAAACAACTACTACTCGTCGCGGCCCTTCTCGCCGCCTTACCGCTCGCGGCGCAAGAAGAGCGCGGGTCGCCCCCGTGGACGAAAAGATACGAGGCGATGGCCGTCGACACGAACAGTGCCGACGGTCGCTCCGCGTTCAACGCGGCGGTACGCGCGTCGCGCGACGGTAATCACGCGATGGCCGACAAATACTTTACCCTCTCGATCGCGCGCGGCTACCTTCCCTTTTCCTCCCACGCGGGGAAAGCCGAAGCCCTGAAAGAGCTGGGAAAGATCGACGAGGCAATCAAAACCCTCGAACAAGGAATGAAAACCGGTACGGAAGCCGATTCCCTGCAACGCCAGAAGCTCGAGGCAATGTACGTGTCCGTCGTCCTGGCCCGCGGTCGCGCGCGTCTCCGCGAGAACGAGATCGCGCGCGCCGCCGCGTCGTATACCCTCCTCACCCGGATGAAACGCGCGTGCTGGAAGATGGACGGCTTCATCGCGTTGGGCACGCTGTACACCGTCCACGGCAACGCCATCCTGGAAGGGATCACCAACAAAACAGGGAAACGGTTCGCCGCCCGCGCGCGGGAACGGGCCGCCGACGCGTTCAAGAAATCCCGCGATTACCTCGACCGCGCCGCCCGCCTCTTCCCCGACGATCCACGACTGCTTGACGCCCGCTCCCGCCTCGATGAAAGCTCCCGCGACGAGTCGCGGCGCGCCCGGTAATAGTTGAACGGCCACGCCTCCCTCCCCGCGGGCATCGCGCATCGCCCGGGAACCTTCCTCGTTCCCGGGCGATCATTTTTTTATCTCGCCCTTGCTAGTTTGTCCCGCGGACGGTAAAACAAGCCCCTGGAGATAGCCCGCGATATTACAATCTGTATAAAACGTATGATTATGCATTTTGTAAAAACGCGAACAGTATTCCTATCCTAAAAATAGAGAATGTAATTTTACAGCAAGTATATTTGTTCTAAAAAAATCTACTGTAAAATTACAAAACGTATATATATGTATGAGTAATAGAATGTAATTTTACAGTAAGTATATTTATTCAAAATATAGCTCCTGTAATTTTACATTTACTATTTTCATATCAAAGATACTTGATGTAAAATTACATTTACTATTTTTCATGTTAAAGATACTCGATGTAAAATTACATTTACTATTTTCATGTTAAATATACTCGCCGTAATTTTACAGAAAATAAATACATTCCAGTGATAGCGTCCGCGACTCACGGAAGCATCTCCTTGCCCGCGTTCCAGGGAAACGGGCATCGTCACGTTGTTGTTCACGACTCCGCGCTATACTTTACCCCTTCCACGGGCAAATCACGGGAAATCCGGAGGAAACGGTTATATTCGCGACACTAACTAATAAATAAAACAGTGAGCAGGATAACAAAATTTACGAAAATGCACGGCGCGGGGAATGATTACGTGTACGTGGATTGTTTCGAGGAGCGCGTGGAAGACCCGACGCGGTTTGCCGTCGTCGCCAGCGATCGCCACGAGGGAATTGGCTCGGACGGGCTGGTGTTGATCATGCCCTCGCGAACGTGCGACTTCCGGATGCGGATGTTTAACGCCGACGGTTCGGAGGCGGGAATGTGCGGGAACGCGGCACAGTGCGTCGGCAAGTACGTCTACGAGGCGCGACGCACGCGCAAGACCACGCTCACGCTGGAAACCCGTTCGGGAATGAAAAAATTGCGCCTCTTCCCGACGGACGGAAAGGTGCAACGCGTGAGGGTCGACATGGGAGAACCGGAATTGAGGGCGATCGACGTGCCGGTGACGTCGGACGAGGAGCAAGTGATCGGCCAGGTGGTGGATTTTCATCCCGGGAGCTTCGCGCTGACGTGCGTGTCGATGGGAAACCCGCACGCGGTGATCTTCGTGGATGACGTCGACGGGACGGACGTCCACGGCGCGGGAAGCAGGATCGAGCGCCACGGGATGTTCCCCGAACGGGTAAACGTGGAGTTCGTCGAGATTCTCTCGCCGACACGCGTGAAAGCGAGGGTCTGGGAACGGGGAAGCGGAGAGACGAGGGCTTGTGGTACGGGTGCGTGCGCCGTGCTCGTGGCCGGCGTGTTGAACAAGTTGCTGGAACGCGAAGCCGTCATCTCGCTTCCCGGGGGAATGCTTGAAGTGAAATGGGACGAGGAGGACAATCACGTGTACCTGACCGGCGCCCCCGTTACCGTTTTTAAAGGAGAAATGGAATGGTAAAGGTCAACGAGCACTACGCGCGCGTCGGGAACAATTACCTCTTCTCGGAGGTCGCTCGCCGCGTGAGGGAATACAAGGCCACGCGCGTGGGAGGAAGAAACGTCATCAGCCTCGGTATCGGTGACGTCACGCGGGAAATCGCCCCGGCCGTGATCGCGGCCATACAAGAGGCCACGCTGGAAATGGCCTCGCCGGAAACAATGCGCGGTTACCCGCCGGAAGCGGGGTATGATTTTCTGGTCAACGCGATCCTGGAACACGATTTCCGCGCGCGTGGCGTGACGCTCGACGCGGACGAGATTTTCATCAGCGACGGGGCAAAGAGCGACACGGGGAATATCGGCGACATCCTCGGGACGGATAATCTCGTGGCCATTACCGACCCGGCATATCCCGTGTACGTGGACACGAATCTCATGGCCGGACGGCAAATCGAGTTGCTTCCCTGCTTGCCGGAGAACGATTTTTGCCCGCCGTTTCCCGCGCGCCCGGCGGACGTGATCTATCTCTGTTGCCCCAATAACCCGACCGGCACGACGCTTTCCCGCGAACAATTGAAATCGTGGGTGGATTACGCGATCGAGCATCGCTCGCTGATCCTTTTCGACGCCGCTTACGAGGCTTTTGTCTCCGGGACGGACGTGCCGCGGAGTATCTACGAGTTGGAAGGCGCGAAACGCGTGGCCATCGAGTTCCGCAGCTTCTCGAAGACGGCAGGATTCACGGGATTGCGCTGCGCGTACACGATCGTCCCGCGGGAGCTGGTCGTCGCCGCGTCGACGGGAGAAACCGTTTCGCTCAACGCCATGTGGCGACGCCACCAGTCGACCAAGTTTAACGGCACCGCTTATATTATCCAGCGCGGGGCCGCGGCCGTTTACACTCCCGAAGGGCAACGGCAAACGAGGGAAATCATCAGTTATTACATGCAAAACGCCCGGATAATTAAGGAAGGGCTGGAACGCGCGGGAATGACCGTGCACGGGGGTATCCACGCCCCGTACCTCTGGGTAAAGACCCCGGCGGTGCTCTCCTCGTGGGAATTCTTCGATCTCTTGCTAAACGAGGTGCAGGTCGTCGGCACGCCCGGCTCCGGATTCGGGAAGGCCGGCGAGGGCTTCTTCCGCTTCACCGCGTTCGGGAAACGGGCGGAGGTCGTCGAAGCCGTCGAACGCGTCGGCTCGCTCTTCTGAACGCGGACGGTCGGCAACAACGGGACGGGAACATCACGGCGTTCCCGTCCCGTGAATTTAATCACCCGCCTTCGGGCGAGTTCCCGGCGAAGTCGTACCTTCGCGATAAACTTAAAAGAAAACAACATGTCGGAAATAATCAAGGTAAACGTACACTCGGAAATCGGGAAGCTGAACGCTGTCATCCTGCACGCGCCCGGAGAGGAAGTGGAAAGCATGACGCCCGAAACGGCACCGCGCGCGCTGTATAGCGATATCCTGAACCTCGCTATCGCCAGGGAGGAACACGAGCAGCTCGAAAAGGTGCTCGGGAAAATCACGCGCGTCTACCAGGTGAAGGAGCTGCTCGTCGGCGTGCTGAAGGACGAGGCGAGGAAGCGGGAAGTGCTGGATCGCGTGGAAAAGATCGAACCGTTCATCGCCGAGGAAGGCCCGAAGGGATCGCTCAAGGAGTGGCTGATGAATGAAACGGCGGAGAACCTGGCGCGGCTGCTCGTGGAAGGCGTGGAGATGAAACGGGACACGCTGACGAAGTTCCTGAACAAGGAGTGGTACGATCTGAGACCGTTGCATAATTGTTTCTTCACGCGGGATGCTTCCATGAGCCTGTATAACGAGGTGCTGATCGGTAAAATGGCGAACGCCGTGAGGGAACGGGAAGCGGTGATCATGCAGTCGATTTTCGACTTTACCCCGGGGTTCGAGGCGAAAACGCTCGTCTTGCCGGCGGGAGAGATCGCCGCGCGCGAGCCGACGATAGAGGGAGGGGATTTACTTGTCGCGAGGGAAGATATCTTGCTTGTCGGGACGGGAGCGCGCACGAACCCGCGGGCCATCGACTTGCTGATGTACGATTTTATCCGGAGGAAGGAGGACAAGGTGCAGCACATTATCGTGCAGGAGTTGCCGCGCTCGCCGGAGTCGTTTATTCACCTCGACATGGTGTTCACGTTCCTCGACCGGGACAAGTGCATGGTCTACGAGCCGCTGGTGTTGAACCCGGGGCCTTACCAGACGGTGCACGTGAAGATTCATAACGGGCGTCTTCTTGGTATCCGCCGGGAAAGGAGCATCGTCCACGCGTTGCGCAAGCTGGGAATGGAGCTGGAACCGGTGCCCTGCGGCGGCGAGGACGAGTGGAACCAGGAGCGCGAGCAATGGCATAGCGG
>JAIRKS010000173.1 GCA_031259905.1 Odoribacteraceae bacterium | reverse complement strand
CGCGTTCGATGGCCTCCTCGTCACGCGTTGTCCAGGCGGCCTCCTGCTCGCGGTAGGCGCGATAGGGGACGGAGTGTCGTCGTCGCACCTCCTGGTATTCCAGGTAATTGATGCAAGCGTTATGCACGAGCCGCGTCAGGTACGCCGGCACGACGTATCCCTCCAGCTCCTTCCTCCGGTCCCAGAAGCGGATGAAGGCCTCCTGCACGATATCCTCCGCCGCCATCCGGTCGTGGACGATCGCCAGCGCCCGGTAATACAGCACGTCCATGTACCGGCGCATGAAGAAAGCCAGCGCGGAGTCATCGCCCCCGCGCAACTTTTCCAGCATCGTGATCTCTCGTTCGTTTTCCAATGGAGAAGGTGTTTAAGACCGCGGGATCTACCGTATCGTGACGCGCGCGCGCTGCCTGATGTCCCGCGACGAGCTGCCGGCCTGCAACAGGTACTCTCCCGGTTCTACCGTCCACGCGTCCGTCTCCTCGTCCCAGTACGCCAGGCGGCTCGCCGGGATCTCGAGCGTCACGTCCCGCGTCTCTCCCGCCTCGAGCATCACCTTCGCGAACGCCTTCAACTCCTTCGCCGCCCGCGGCACCCTCGACGACGGCAGGCTCGCGTACAGTTGCACGACCTCCGCGCCGCCCGTCTTCCCGGTGTTCCGCAGCGAGAGCGTCGCGCGGATCACCTCGTCGCGGGCGTACGTTTTCTTGTCCGTCGACACCTTGCCGTACGCAAACGTCGTGTACGACAGCCCGTGTCCGAACGGGAAGAGGGGCTTCACGCGCCGCGTGTCGTGCCACCGGTAGCCGACGAGTATCCCCTCCAGGTACGTCACCGTCCCCCCCTCCCCGGGGTACGCGGCGACGCCACCCGCGTGCGCGGCGTTATCCTCCAGCCGCGCCGGGAACGTGAACGGTAACTTCCCCGACGGGTTTACCGCCCCGCTCAACACCGACGCGATGGCGTTCCCCGCCTCGCTGCCCAGGTACCACGCCTGCACCACCGCCGGCGCGCGCTCGAGCCACGGCATCGCCACGGCGTTCCCCGATAGCAGTACCACGACCACCCGCTTGTTCACGGCGAGTAGCTCCTCGATCAGCCGGTCCTGCCCGAAAGGCAGGTTATACTCCAGGCGGTCGGCCCCCTCGCAATCCTGCCGGTGGTTCTTGTTCAACCCGCCGAAGAACAGCACCACGTCCGCCGTTGCCGCCAGCGCGATGGCCTCCCGCCGCGACGAGTCCGCGTCCCGCGGCGGCGGCAGTACCCGCCCGTAATCCGGCGCGCCGGAGCTGTATCCCGTCGCGTGCACGATCTCCACCCGCTCGCCGAGGAGCGCTCGCAGCCCTTCCAGCGGCGACACCTCCCGCCGCGCCTTCAGCTCCGAGCTTCCCCCGCCCGTCGTCAGCACGCGCGTGGCATTCTCCCCGATGACCGCCACACGCTTCACCCGGTCGAGATCCAGCGGGAGAATCCCGCCGGCATTCTTCAGCAGCACGATGCTCTCTTCCGCCACGCGTCGCGCGACCTCCTCGTGCGCCGCCGTTGCCAGGTTACCCCACGGGCGGCCCGGGTTCATTGACGTGCGGGCGATCAACCGCAGCACGCGCCGGGCCTTGTCGTCGATCCACCGCTCGTCGATCTCCCCGCGTAGCGCGGCAGCCAGCAGCGAGTCCGCCAGGTAATAGGCCGTGAACGGCAGCCGCGTTCCCATCTCGATGTCCAGTCCCTTCATCGCGGCCTCGCGCGTGTCGTGCGTGCCTCCCCAGTCGGAGATGACCGCGCCGTCAAACCCCCACTCGTCCTTGAGCACCTGTTGCAGCAGCCGCTCGTTGTGGCAGCAGAACTCGCCCGCGTACCGGTTATAGGCCCCCATGATCGCCCAGGCGCCCCCCTCGACGACGGCGGCACGGAAGGCCGGCAGGTAGATCTCCCGCAGCGTGCGATCGCTCACGCGCGTGTCGATCGACGAGCGGTTCGTCTCCTGGTTATTGAGCGCGAAGTGTTTCACGCACGCGGCCACGCCGTTCTCCTGCACGCCCCGGACGTACGGCACGACCATCACGGACGACAGGAACGGGTCCTCGCCCGTGTACTCGAAGTTACGCCCGTTGAGCGGCGTGCGGTAGATGTTGACGCCCGGCCCGAGGAGGACGTCTTTCTCCCGGAAGCGCGCTTCCTCGCCGATGGCTTTCCCGTAGAGGTACGCCATGCCGGGGTTAAACGTCGCGGCGAGGGCCGTCAGCGCCGGGAATGCCGTGCAGGTATCGTTCGTCCAGCCGGCATGTTCGAAGGAGTCCCAGCGGATCTCCGCGCGTACGCCGTGAGGCCCGTCGCTCATCCACAGCCCGGGGATGCCGAGACGCGGGACGCCGCGGACGCTGAACATGGACTGGCCGTGGCATAGCGCCACCTTTTCCTCGAGTGTCAACCGCGAGAGGGCGTCCTCCACGCGTTCCTCGATGTCGCGCGACGCATCCGCGTACGCGGGCGGGGTGTTTTGCCCGTGCGCGGGCAGGACGGCGAGAATGATCGCCAGCGAGAGGAGTGTAATAGCATGTTGTTTCATGGGTAAATAGTTTAACGTGTGTTACCGTCGCCAAATGTAGGGTAAAAAAGAATGTCGCGCAACTCTCTCTCCCCCTTGCCTGCCCGGGGAGGGGGCGCGATGCTCTCTCCCCGGGGGCGGGGCGCTTGTCCTTATGGATGGCTTCTCTGTCTCCGGGGAGGGATTTCCTATCCCCGGAGATGGGGTACTTGTCCCCGGAGGTGGGTCACTTGTCCTTAGGGACGGAGTGCTTGCCCCCGGTGGGGGAGTGCTTGTCTCCAGGGG
>JAIRKS010000054.1 GCA_031259905.1 Odoribacteraceae bacterium | reverse complement strand
TCAAGTGGGAAGAACGGAAACGGTTGATGGTATTGTGGTCGGGGGCCTGGTTGCCCGACAGCCACATGAAACTCACGCGGTCGTTCAGCGCATTTTCTATCTTGCGGCAGGAGTAGATGTTGTTTAAATACCCGTAAATGACCACCTTTAGCATCATCCGGGGATGGTAGGCCCTTCTGCCTCCAAACTTGTAGGTATCAATTACACGACTGATGTCCAAGCTGTCAACGATATGGTTGATCAGGCGCGCGGGAGAATCTGCGGGTAATTTTTCATCCAGGCTTGCAGGAAAAAGAACCAGCTGTCCTTGGCTATAACTTTTAAAAACCGGTTTTGACATATCCTTCTAATTTTGACCGCAAGTTACTAAATTTAAACGATATGACAAAAAAAATGAGGGCTGCCTTTACTTTTGATACAGCCCCCTCGTTAGGCTGCGTCCGTCCAGCTTTAATGCCCGCCCGTGCTACGGGCTGGAGGGGGTGCAGGAGGAAACCATTTCCCCCCTGCCTCGTTAGGACTTCCTGTTCAATTGCAGGAGGATTTCGAGGACTTGGATCGCGCTCGCGGGCACCTTGGTCCCTGGGCCGAAGACGGCGATAGCGCCGGCGTCGAAGAGGAACTGGTAATCCTGGTGCGGGATAACGCCTCCCACGTACACGAGAATATCCTCCCTACCGAGCTTCTTCAACTCGGCGACCACGGCCGGCACCAGCGTCTTATGCCCGGCGGCCAGCGACGAAACGCCGACAACATGCACGTCATTCTCCACGGCCTGCCGGGCGGTCTCCTCCGGCGTCTGGAAAAGCGGCCCCATGTCCACGTCAAAACCGAGATCGGCATACCCCGTGGCCACCACCTTCGCGCCGCGGTCGTGCCCGTCCTGCCCCATCTTGGCGATCATGATACGCGGTCTCCGTCCCGTCAACTCGGCGAAACGGTCCGTCAGCTCCTTGGCCCTCTTGAAGTCGGCGTCCTCCCCGGCCACGTTAGAATACACTCCACTCACGGTTCTTATCACAGCTTTATAACGTCCACAAACCTTTTCACAAGCCAGGGAAATCTCCCCCAGCGAAGCCCTCTCGCGGGCGGCGTCGACGGCCAGCTCGAGGAGATTCCCCTCGCCGGTCTCCGCGCAGCGGGTAATCGCCTCCAGCGCTTGCTGCACGCGCGCGCCGTCGCGGTTAGCCTTCAGCTCCTGCAGCCGTCGCACCTGCGCCTCCCGCACGGCGGAGTTATCCACCTCGAGAATATCAATCGGGTCCTCCTTCTCGAGGCGATACTTGTTCGTCCCGACGATCACCTGCGCCCCGCTGTCGATGCGTGCCTGCGTGCGCGCGGCCGCCTCTTCGATGCGCAACTTGGGGATACCCGACTCGATCGCCTTCGCCATGCCGCCCAGCGTCTCCACCTCCTGGATGTGCGCCCACGCCTTCTCGACCAGGTCACGCGTGAGGCTCTCCACGTAATAAGAGCCGCCCCAGGGGTCGATGGCGTAATCAATCGTCGTCTCGTCCTGGATATAAATCTGCGTGTTGCGCGCGATACGCGCGGAGAAATCGGTCGGCAGCGCGATCGCCTCGTCGAGGGCGTTGGTGTGCAAGCTCTGCGTGTGACCGAGAGCCGCACCCATCGCCTCGATGCACGTGCGCCCGACGTTGTTGAAGGGATCCTGCTCGGTGAGCGACCACCCGGAGGTCTGGCTATGCGTGCGCAACGCCAGCGACTTCGGGTTCTTCGGGTTAAACTGCTTCACGATCTTCGACCACAGCAGCCTGCCGGCCCTCATCTTGGCGATCTCCATGAAGTGATTCATCCCGATGGCCCAGAAGAAAGAGAGCCGCGGCGCGAACGCGTCGATATCCATCCCGGCGTTCACCCCCGCGCGGAGATACTCCAGGCCGTCGGCCAGCGTGTACGCCAGCTCGATATCGGCCGTCGCGCCGGCCTCCTGCATGTGGTAGCCGGAGATAGAGATCGAGTTAAACTTCGGCATGTTGCGTGAAGTATACTCGAAGATGTCGGCGATGATCTTCATGGAGAACCCCGGCGGGTAGATGTACGTGTTCCTCACCATGAACTCCTTCAGGATATCGTTCTGGATCGTCCCGGAGAGTTGGTCGAGGGTCGCGCCCTGCTCCAGCCCGGCGACGATGTAAAAGGCCAGCACGGGCAGCACGGCGCCGTTCATGGTCATGGAGACGGACATCTTGTCGAGCGGGATCTGGTCGAAGAGGATCTTCATGTCGAGGATCGAGTCGACGGCCACGCCGGCCTTCCCCACGTCGCCGATGACGCGCGGGTGATCGGAATCGTACCCGCGGTGCGTGGCCAGGTCGAAGGCCACGGACAGCCCCTTCTGCCCGGCGGCGAGGTTACGGCGGTAGAAGGCGTTGGACTCCTCGGCGGTCGAGAAGCCGGCGTACTGCCGGATGGTCCAGGGGCGCATCGGGTACATGCCGGAGTAAGGCCCGCGGAGGTACGGGGGGATGCCGGCCGCGTAGTCGAGATGCTCCATCCCCTCGAGGTCGGCGCGGGTATAAACGGGCTTGACCGGTATCAGTTCGGGGGTCATCCAGTTCTTGGCGATCCCGTTCTTTTGTTCCCACTCTTCGGCGGTCATGGTCTCTCTCGCCGGCGGGATATTCACGTGTTTGAAATCAGGTTTCATGATATGTTATGCTATTCCCAGTTCTGTTTGATATTTCTTTAACTCTTCGAGGAGGTTGCTGCGCACGTGGATGAAGCGCGTGATGCCCTCTGCCTCCAGTTGCGGGCGGCACTCCGGGTTGCCGGCGACGACGACGATCGCCTTCCCTGCCAGCGCGGCGTTGATCTCCGGCGCGAGGGTAGCGTACTCCTCGTCGGAGCTGCATATCACGACGATGTCCGCCTTGTTCTCCTCGCAGGCCCGCGTGCCCTCGCTGACGGTCTTGAAGCCGTTGTTGTCGATCACCTGGAAGCCGGCGCACGCGAAGAAGTTGCAAGCGAACTGCGCCCGCGCCTTGCGCATGGCGAGGCTGCCCACGGGGAACATGTAGACCACCGGTCGGCGACCCGCTGCCCTGGCGTGGAGATCGGTCTTCAGCCGCGTGGCCTCGAAGAGCCGCGTGCCGCGGTACGGTTTGAGCGTCTTGATGACGGCATCCGTCGCCGTGTTATCCTCCGGCTCGAGGACGGCGGCGGGGGGAGGCGTGTCGATCATCTCGTTGAAATTCGGGTACTGGTTCGTCCCGAGGAAATTCTCCTTGCGGTTAACGATATCGAGGTCGCGTTTGCGCGCGGTAGCGTTCACGGCATCCTGGATAAACCCTTCCTCCAGCGCCTTCACGAAGCCGCCCCGTTCCTGCACGTCGAGGAAGAGCCTCCACGCCTCGTTAGCGATGAGCCGCGTAAGCTCCTCTATATAATAAGAGCCGCCGGCCGGGTCGACGATCTTCCCGAAGTGCGACTCCTCTTTTAATAACAGCTGCTGGTTGCGTGCCACGCGTTCACCCAGCTCCGACGGGCGCTCCTCGTACACGAGATCATACGGGTGCACGGTAAACGAGTCCACCCCCCCGAGGACGGCAGACATGGCCTCGGTCTGCGTGCGCAACATGTTCACGTTGGGATCGTAGATCGTCTTGTTCCACCTGGAGGTCTCCGCGTGAATACTCATCTGGCAACACGCGTCGTCCGCCGGCCCGTACGCCTTCACGATACGCGCCCAGAGGAGCCGTGCTGCCCTCGGCTTGGCGATCTCCATGAAATACTTGGAGCCGGTGGCGAAGTGAAAGCGCGTACGTGGCGCGATCTCCTCGATGCCCAACCCCAGGTCGGTGAGCCGGTCGAGGTACTCCACCCCGGCGGCGAGGCTAAATCCCAGCTCCTGCACGACGGAAGATCCGGAGTTATTGAAGATATACCCGCTCACCTCCACGATCTTGAAATGCTTCATCGCCGCGCTCCCCGCGAGGGTATTCTTCACCAGGTCGAGCGGGCGCTGGTTATTCCATTTCCCTTCCATCAGCAACTTGCCGAGGGGGTCGATATTGATTCCCCCGCGCAGCGCGGCGGGGTCGATGCCTTTCTCGCCGACGACCTCCTGGAAGAGCCGCAGCACGCGCACCTTGTCACGCCCGACGACGAAGTTCACCTCGATGCAATCCAGGCAAATCCCCTCTAGCAGCGCGGCCATCTCCTCCCGCGAGAAGTCGTTCCCCGACGGGATCACGAACCCCAGCGAGTCGACGCCCCTGTTCAACACCTCCAGCGCCTTCCTGTTAGCGCTCGTCGCGTTGTCCACCCGGATATCCTGCCGCGTGAACCATTCGTTACTCTCTTTCCTGTTGCCCCTCACGTAGGGGAACTCGCCGGGGAACGCGTTCAGGTGAACGATCGCCTCGAGGTCTTCCCGCCGGTACATGGGCTGGACGTTAAACCCCTCGTTGGTTCTCCACACGAGCTTCTTGTCGAAATCGGCCCCTTTCAGGTCCGCGATCACCTTCTCCTTCCACTCCCGCGTCGACGTCGGGGGGAACTCCGTGAACAGTTTCGCGTGTACGTTGTCTGTCATAACTTGGTTTTATATTGTAATCACTGTTGTTCTTTCTTGGAACGGAGGCAAATTTAGGTGTTTCCGCGTTACCGGGGAAGGAAACGCCCGTTTTATTTCGGTATTCACGACACCAGCGCGCGCGAAAGGCACGCGACGCTCACGCGTATCCCCGGTATGCTGCCCAGTTCGTGGAGACAGCTGGCGATCGTCGCGCCCGTCGTGATCACGTCGTCGACGAGCAGCAAATGTTTCCCCTCCAGCGCCTCGCGATCGGTCACCGCGAAGACGCGCTCCACGTTCGCCATCCGTTCTCCTGGATTCAATCCCGTTTGCGACGGGTTGTCGATGACCCTCCGGATCACCTCCTCCCGCGTCGGCAGGTGCAGCACCTCGGCGATCCCCCGCGCGAGCCGCGCTGCCTGGTTAAATCCGCGTGCCCGCTGCCGCGCCGGGTGCAACGGCACGGGGACGATCATCTCTGCCGCGACCCTTCCCGCTATCCTCTCGCCGATCATCTTCCCCAGGTAGACGCCCAGCTGCTCCCGGTCGCGGTACTTCACGGCGTGCACCAGCCGCCGGTGCCGGCTCGCGCGGTGATGCTGGAAAAGCGCGAACAGCGGGTCGATCCGGCACTCCCCGGCGAACAGCAACTCTATCTCCAGGTGACTGTCGCGGTCGCGGGGAAGCGAGCGGAGGCACCGCGTGCAGAGAACCCCCTCTCCCTTCGCGAGCCCCTTGCCGCACGCCGTGCACGCGAAGAGGTAAACCGGGAAAAAGAACGGGAAAGCGCGCGCGCTCATTGCCTCACGAAATGGTAAGTGATCGTCCCCTCCTGTCGTGCCGGGGCGGATTCCAACCCGTTGAAGCGGGCACGCGTCGCGGCGTCCAGGGCCGTCTCGCGGAGACAGGGATCGTCCTTCGAGGCCGCGTCGACGACCCGCGCCCTGACCACCGTGCCGCGCGGGTCGACGCTGATGCTCACGACGACCGTGCCGCCGAACTCGCACCGGAAGACGGGGACGGGTAGCGTGATCTTGTGCCGGCCGGCGAGGCGGTACGTGACGCTGCTCCCGCCCGCGCGTGCCACGGACTGCAGCGAGTCGAGCCGGCGCGACAGGTGATCTTCCCGTTCCTGCAGGCTATCCGCGAGGCGCCGCGCTTCGTCGCCCGCGTCGCGCTGCCCGTCGTCCCGCGCGACCGCTCGCAGCTCCTCCCGGATGGCGGCGATGTAGCGCTCGATGTCGCGATCCGCGTCGCCGGCCACCTCCTCGTTCACGGCGACGGGGGAGGGGATGTCACGCGTCTCGCGAGGCTCCCCGTCGACGGGCTGCCGCGGCACCTCCGCGTCCTCCAGCTCGATCGCGAAGCCCGTTTCCCGGTGCGCCGTCTCGCGGCTGATGCCCGCGACGGCCAGCGCGATCGCTACCAGGAGGTGGAAGATCACCGTCCCCAGTACTCCCGCGCGGCGCCCGCCCGTTGTCGCGTTCTTGTCGTTCATTACTCGAATTTCATGGAGCGTACCGGGTTCACGCGTGACACGATGATCGTCGGCACGACGAGGATCGCGATCGTCACCGCCATCACGCCGGCGTTCAATAGCACGACGTGCCACGCGTTGATCGCCACCGGCACCGTGCTCATGTAATAGGATTCAGCGTCTAACGTCACCACGTGAAAGCACCGCTGCACGCCCGCCAGCGCCAGCGCCAGCGCGTTCCCCCAGAGCATCCCGCGCCCGACCAGCCCCGTCGCCACGTGCAGGAAGATCATTTGCAGCGAGCCGTCCCCGCAGCCGAGCGCCTTCAACGTGCCGATCATCGCCGTCTTGTCGAGGATCAACACCAGCAACCCGGAGATCATGTTGAAGCCGGCCACGGAGACCAGCAGCGCCAGGATGATCCACACGTTCAGGTCGAGCAGCTTCAGCCAGTCGAACACCTGCGGCGCGATCTCCTCCATGCTCTTCACCGCGTACCCGCCTTTCGCCTTGATCCGGTCGGCGACGCGCGCGGCGTCCGCCCCCTCCTCGAGCGTCACGGCGATCGCGGTGCGTTCCCCC
>JAIRKS010000092.1 GCA_031259905.1 Odoribacteraceae bacterium | reverse complement strand
TGCGGCTCTTCACGGCTACTGACGCGTCGGCGCTGCGGGGAGTGTTGCCGGCGTTTTTCTCTCCCTCGCGTTCTTCCCGCCCGGCGTTGCTCGTGATCGACACGCGGGGGGCGGCGAGCGGCGAGGTTTTCAAGCAATACCTTAAATCAATGAGATAATGAGAAAATGGACATCTATTAAAGAGTACACCGACATCCTCTTCGATTATCACGAGGGGATCGCGCGGGTGACGATTAATCGCCCCGGGGTGTATAACGCTTTCCGCCCGTTGACGAGCGCGGAGATGCTCGACGCCATGAGCGTTTGCCGCGAGCGGGAGGATATCGGCGTGGTCGTGCTGACGGGCGCCGGGGACAAGGCGTTTTGTTCCGGCGGCGACCAGAAGGTGAAGGGGGCCGGTGGATACCTCGACGAGGAGGGCGTGCCCCGTCTTAACGTGCTGGACTTGCACAAGGCCATCCGTTCGTTGCCGAAGCCGGTGATCGCGATGGTCAACGGGTACGCTATCGGCGGCGGGCACGTGCTGCACGTGGTGTGCGACCTGACGATCGCGTCGGAGAACGCGCTTTTCGGGCAGACGGGGCCGAAGGTGGGGAGCTTCGACGGGGGGTTTGGCTGCTCGTACCTTGCCCGTCACGTGGGGCAGAAGAAGGCGCGGGAGATCTGGTTCCTCTGTCGCCAGTACACGGCCCGCGAGGCCGAGCGTATGGGGATGGTCAACAAGGTTGTCCCCCTTGACCGGCTGGAGGAGGAGACCGTCGAGTGGTGCAAGACGATCCTGCAGCGCGCCCCCCTGGCGATACGGATGATCAAGCGGGCGCTCAACGCCGAGCTTGACGGGCAGCACGGCCTGATGGAGTTCGCCGGGGACGCCACGTTGATGTATTACCTCATGGAGGAGGCCCGCGAGGGGAAGGAGGCGTTCCTCGAGAAACGCGATCCCGATTTCAGCGGCTTCCCGAAGTTCCCGTGACGAGATGTTAGAGGCTACCCACGCGCGGCGGTTGTTCCACTTCAAGGAGCCGGCCGCGACCTCCCGCGGCGTGATGACGACGCGGGAGAGTTGGTTCGTGAAGGTATGGGAGCGGGGATTCCCGGAACGTGCCGGGGTGGGGGAGTGCGCGCTGTTCCGGGGGTTGAGTGCCGAGGATCGTCCCGGGTACGAGGAACTCCTTGCCGCGGCGTGCGCGCGGGTCAATGACTTTCACGCCGGGGAGTGGCGCGCTTGCAGTTCGGTCTGTCTGGGCATGGAGACGGCGCTGGCCGACCTGCGGCACGGGGGCGAGCGGCGACCGTTCCCCTCGCCGTTCACGCGCGGCGAGCGGGAGATCGAGATCAACGGACTGGTGTGGATGGGCGATCGAGAGCGGATGGCGCGGCGCGTGGAGGAGAAGCTGGCCGCCGGCTTCCGCTGCCTGAAGGTGAAGGTCGGGGGGATCGACTTCGGCGAGGAGCTGGAGATGTTACGCGAGATCCGCTCGCGCTTCCCCGCCGGCACGTTGCAGCTGCGCCTCGACGCGAACGGGGCTTTCTCTCCCGCCACGGCCCGCGGGAAGTTGGAAGCGCTGGCACGCCTCGACATCCATTCCATCGAACAACCCCTGCGGCGGGGCGCGTGGCGGGAGACGCGGGCGCTGATCGCGGACTCGCCGGTGCCCGTCGCGCTGGACGAGGAGCTGATCGGTATCGTAACCCGCGCGGGGAAGGTGGAGATGCTCGACAGCCTCTCCCCGCGGTACATCGTCCTGAAGCCTACCCTTGCCGGGGGCTTCGCGTCCTGCGACGAATGGATCGCCCTTGCCGCCGAGCGCGGCATAGGCTGGTGGGTCACCTCCGCGCTGGAGTCGAACGTGGGGCTGAACGCCATCGCCCAGTGGTGCGCCACGCGCGGGGGCGAGCTGCCGGCCGGGCTGGGGACGGGCGAGCTGTACACGGACAATATCCCCTCGCCCCTGGCACGGCGCGGGAGCGCGCTCGCGTTCGACCCGGCGGGGGCGTGGGACTTGCAAACGCTTTTCCCGACGCCGTCATGACGTTCCGCGTGGAGGGTTTCCCCGTGCCGGCGGGCGTCATCGCTTTTCTCGACGAGTGGTTCGGCGACGGGGAGAGCGTGCCGGCGTGTACCTCCGGCTCCACGGGCGCTCCCCGTCGCGTCGACCTGCTGAAGGATGACATGCTGGCCTCGGCCGCGCTCTCCAACGCGTACTTCGGCGTCACCTCCCGCTCTACCCTTCTCCTCTGCCTGTCGCCCGGTTACATCGCCGGGAAGATGATGATCGTCCGGGCGATTCTCGCCGGCGCGCGGCTGCTGGCGGTAGAACCTTCGCGGGATCCGCTGGCGGTGTTGCCGGGGGAGGAGCGCGTGGATCTGGCGGCGATGGTGCCGTTACAGGTGGAGGCGACGCTCGCGCGGGAGGACGGCACGGGGAGGCTCGCGCGGGTGAGGCAGCTGCTTGTCGGGGGCGCGGCGCTCTCCCCGTCGCTGGAGGGACGGCTGGGGGGATTGCCCGTGGAGTGCCACGCCTCTTACGGGATGACCGAGACCGCGTCGCACGTGGCGCTCCGCCGCGTGAACGGCCCGCGGGCCTCCCGGCTGTACGCGACGCTGGGCAACACGCGCCTCGCGCTCGATGACAGGGGATGCCTCGTGATCCGCGCGCCGCACTTGCGGCTGGGGATTTTCATCACCAACGACCTCGCCCGGCTCGACGGAT
>JAIRKS010000077.1 GCA_031259905.1 Odoribacteraceae bacterium | reverse complement strand
TCGTTGCCGCGATTTGCAGCGAGCCTCCGCAACGCGTGCGGAATCGTTTTGCAAACTTGCAATGCCTCTCTGTCTCGAGACAGAGCCTCCATCCAAGTTGGACGAAGCAATGCCGGCAGTTAATCGCGTGGCGTCGGGTACCGGTTGTTTCTTGAAAAATCCCGGCAACATGAAGGCGCGTTTGCCCCGCGGGCAGGCGCGCGTCTCCCACCCGACGCCCGGTCTTGCCGCCGTTACCCGCGGGATGTACCCGCGACATTCCCGGTTTCACGCGAGAGGTGTGGTAAACGACAACGAGGGCGTCTCCAGGGACACCCTCGCCGCGCGCGTGATGATCACGCCGGTTTATAGCCGCGGTTTGACCGCCTTACCGAGCGCTTCCAGGGGGACGATGATCTCCGCGGCGCCGCTGGAGTAAGGACCAAGCGCGTAAGGTGGGTAGGTGAAGATCATCTCCCCGGCCGAGAAGTTGATTACCGTGGAAGGCGTCAACACCGGGTCCACGGTGAAGCGGCCGTCCTTGTTGTCCAGGCGCACTTTCAGGAGTTTCTCGATCTCGGCCTTCCGGGTGTAGTCGAGCAGGCGCGCGTTGTCGATGAACTCCTGCTCGCACGTGTCGTAGTTGAACGCGTGGAATCGCGTCATCCCGTGAGCGCCGCCGCTGTACGTGTAGACCGTGAGCCGCGCGCTGATGTAACGGTCGGTTGCCCGGAAGAGCGTGTCGGAGACCCATAACTCGCGCGGCGTGGCGGCAGTATCCGCGAGGAGGGAGTCTCTTAACCCGGAGATGAACGCGTCGATTCGCTCGTTGAATAACGAGCAGCGCTTGTCCGTCGCGGGGTCGGCGGACGAGACCACGCCGAGCGCGAGCCGCGACTGCAAGTGATGCTCGCGAGCGCTCGATTCTACCAGGTTGACGTCGAGGTTTGCCTCGGGACGCGCGCAGCTGCACGCGATGCTAACGAGGAGGGCCGGTAACCAGCATTGTTTTCGTTTCATTATTTTCGTTTTTGTTGTTGTTATTCGGGGGTTGCATGTAGCGGCTTCCAGGGGCGGGGGGGGCCTGCAATCTTGCACGTGTTCCCCGGCCTTTTATCCCGCGTGAAATGAAAAGGGCAACCTTTCGATTGCCCTGTATGGTGTTAATACTCGATGCTTGCGCGACGCTTGTAACCGTCGTATCGCCACCTGGCGTCCCGTTCGGTCATCGCGAAGAGTTCATCTGCCTCGTCCGGGGCGACTTTCGCCAGCGAGCTGTAACGCACCTCGCCCATGAGGAAGTCCTTGAACTTGCTGTAGTCCGGCTCCCTGGAATCGAGTTGGAAGGGGTTCTTTCCCTGCTCTTCCAGCAGCGGGTTGTAGCGGTAGAGTTGCCAGTAGCCACACTCCACCGCCCGCTTCGCCTCGGCTTGCGACTTGCCCATGCTCGCCTTCAGCCCGTGGTTGATGCAAGGAGCGTAAGCGATGATCAGCGAGGGGCCGGGGAATGCCTCGGCTTCCTTCAGCGCCTTGATGTATTGCGCCTGGTTGGCGCCCATCGCCACCTGCGCCACGTAGACGTACCCGTAAGAGGCGGCCATCATGCCCAGGTCTTTCTTGCGCACGCGTTTCCCGCTGGCCGCGAACTTGGCCACGGCGCCTACCGGCGTCGACTTGGAGGATTGACCGCCCGTGTTGGAGTAGACCTCGGTGTCCACGACGAGGATGTTCACGTCCTGCCCGCTGGCGAGCACGTGGTCCACGCCGCCGTAACCGATGTCGTAAGCCCACCCGTCGCCACCGAAGATCCATTGCGATTTCTTGGTGAAGTATTTTTTCAGGGTCAGGATCTCGCGCGCGGCGGGGGCGTTCTCTTTTTCCAATGCGGCGGCTAACGCGTCACTCGTCGCCAGCGTCTTGTCGCCGTCGGCGTACGCGTCGATCCACTCGCCGACGGCTGCCCGCGTGGTTTCCGAGAAGGAGGGGAGGTTCTCTTCCAGTAACCGCCTGACCCGCTCGCGCAGGCGAATGGCTCCTTCCGCCATGCCGAAGCCGTACTCGGCGTTGTCCTCGAAGAGGGAGTTCGCCCAGGCCGGCCCGCGACCCGACGCGTAGTGCTTGCAGTAGGGCGTGGAGGGGGCCGATCCGCCGTAGATGGAGGTGCACCCGGTGGCGTTGGCTACCATCATCCGCTCGCCGAATAGCTGGGTGATCAGCTTGATGTAAGGCGTCTCCCCGCAGCCCGCGCAGGCCCCGGAGAACTCGAAGAGCGGCTGCTGGAATTGCGAGTTTTTCACGTTGACGGGGGCGACGAGTTGCTTGTATCCTACTTTCTCGTCCATGTACGCGAAGCGCCCGGTCTCCTCGCCCTGCGAGGCGAGCGGCTTCATCAGCAGTGCCTTTTCCTTCGCCGGGCAGACGTCGGCGCAGTTGCCGCAGCCGGTGCAGTCGAGCGGGGATACCTGGATGCGGAACTGGTAGCCGGCCAGCTCTTTCCCGATGGCCGGTTTCGTGACCGTGCCGGCAGGCGCGGCTTCCAGCTCTGCCGCCGTCAGCAGGAAAGGACGTATCGCGGCGTGAGGACAGACGTACGCGCACTGGTTGCATTGTATGCAGCTCGCGGATTGCCATTCCGGCACCTCGATGGCGATACCGCGTTTCTCGTAGCGGCTCGTACCGGCGGGGAAGGTGCCGTCCTCGCGACCGGTGAACGCGCTCACGGGAAGGTCGTCGCCGGCTTGCGCGTTCATCACGTCTACCACCTCGCGTATGAACGCCGGGCGCCGCTCGTCCGTGGCGGTCTTCTCCACGGGCAGGCTCTTCCACGCGGCGGGGATCTCCGCCTTTACCACGTTGCTCCCGCCGGCATCGACCGCCGCGTAGTTTTTCTTCAGTATGGCCTCGCCTTTCGAGCCGTAGGACTTGTCGATGGCTTTCTTCATCTCTTTTACCGCCAGCTCGTACGGGATGACGTTCGTGATCTTGAAGAATGCCGACTGCATGATCGTGTTCGTGCGATTGCCGAGTCCCAGCTCCTGTCCCAGGCGGGTAGCGTTAATGATGTAGAAGTTGATCTCGTTCTCCGCCAGGTAACGTTTCATCGCGGCCGGGAGATGATCCGCCACCTCGCCGGCATCCCACGGGGAGTTCAGCAGGAAAGATCCCCCGCGCTTTAGTCCCTTCAACACGTCGTACATGTGCACGTAGGCCGGCACGTGGCACGCGACGAAGTCGGGCGTGGTCACTAAATAGGTGGAGCGAATCGGATCGTCCCCGAAACGAAGGTGGGAAGCCGTGAAGCCGCCTGACTTTTTCGAGTCGTACGCGAAATAGGCCTGGCAATACTTGTCGGTGGCTCCCCCGATGATCTTGATCGAATTTTTGTTCGCGCCCACGGTGCCGTCGGATCCCAACCCGTAGAATTTAGCCTCGTACGTGGCCGCGGGGGTCACCTTCACTTCCGGCCCCAGCGGGAGCGAGTGGAAGGTCACGTCATCCGTGATCCCTACCGTGAAATTATTTCTCGGCTTGTCGGCGGCCAGGTTGTCGTAGACGGCGATCACCTGTGCCGGCGTCACGTCCTTGGATCCCAACCCGTATCTCCCGCCCACGATCAACGGGGCATTCGCCTTCCCGTAGAAGACGTCGCGCGTGTCGAGATAGAGCGGGTCACCGTTCGCTCCCGGTTCTTTCGTCCTATCGAGCACGGCGACGCGCTTCACGGAATCCGGCACGACGGCCATGAAATGGCTGGCCGAGAAAGGACGGTACAGGTGGACGGCGATCAGCCCTACCTTTTCGCCGCGAGCGACCTTGTCGTCGATCACCTCACGGATCGTCTCCGTCACGGATCCCATTGCCACGATCACGTGCTCCGCGTCCGCGGCCCCGTAGTAATCGAACGGGCGGTAGGTACGTCCCGTCACGCGGGAGATCTCCTCCATGTAGCCGGCCACGATGCCGGGCACCGCGTCGTAAAACGCGTTCGCCGCTTCTCTCCCCTGGAAATAGACATCCGGGTTCTGGGCGGTACCTCTCGTGGCGGGCGTGTCGGGACTTTGTGCCCTGTCGCGGAAGGCTTGCAGCGCTTCCATGTCCACCAGCCCTTGCACTTCTTCCGCGTCAATCGGTTCGATCTTCTGTATCTCGTGAGAAGTGCGGAAGCCGTCGAAGAAGTTCAGGAAGGGTACCCGCGACTTGATCGCAGTCAGGTGAGCTACCGCCGAGAGATCCATGACTTCCTGCACGGAACCGCTCGCCAGCATCGCGAAGCCGGTTTGCCGGGCCGAGTAGACGTCCGCGTGGTCGCCGAAGATCGAGAGCGCGTGTGCCGCCAGTGCCCTCGCGCTCACGTGAAACACGCAGGGGAGCAGTTCCCCGGCGATCTTGTACATGTTCGGGATCATCAACAATAACCCCTGCGAGGCCGTGTAGGTTGTTGTCAATGCTCCTGCCTGCAGCGCCCCGTGCACGGCGCCAGCTGCACCGGCCTCGGACTGCATCTCCACGAGCCGCACGGTCTCGCCGAAGATGTTTTTCCTTCCCTGCACCGCCCACTCGTCGACATACTCTGCCATCGGGGAAGAGGGGGTGATCGGGTAAATACACGATACCTCGCTGAACATGTAAGCTACATGCGCGGCAGCAGCGTTCCCGTCACACGTGATGAATTTTTTCTCTTTTCTCATCTCTTTTCGTTTAACAATCATTCATAAAAATGGTAAGCCTTTCGAGGAAGTTCTTCGCGTTATTCTCGTTATCGCGCTGCGTGTCGCAGTCTTTTCCCCCTCTTTTTTTTTGCTTCGCGAAAGTAAAATAAAAGCGCGGATTCTGCAATTTACATGTTACAAAATACCCCCGTTAGCCGCCTCGCGGCCTCTCCCGCAGGGCGATCGCGGGCCGGACGCGACGCCATCATCGCGTCAGATCCCGCGTGCCCGTTCCCGGTAAAACGACGGGCTTATCACGGGTTACCGGGAGGGTTGAGAGAGGAGTTTCCCGGAAAGGTTCTTCAGGATGTCGCGCGCGTTCGCGGGGAGGGATTCGTTCTCCGGGAAGATTCCCGTGATGTAAACGCCCTGCCAGAGGAGGGGAAGATCGCCGTTGTAGCGATCCTTGACGAGTAGCTCGCCCTCGTCGAAAGATAACGGCTGTTTCGTGAACGTGAAGTATTTCTCCAGGACGGCCCGCGCCTCCTCGTTGCTCCCGGTGGCCACGACAAACAGCTGGTACGGTAGATCCTCCTGGCGGTAGCGCGCGCTGTACACGCCCTTCAGGAACTCGTGGCCGAGGTAATTAGACGTCGTGTAACATTCCGAGTAAGGCTCTTTCCCGCGCGAGGGGAAGAGTCGCAGGATTGCGGGATAGCCGGCGCGCGGGTCAGTCTCCCGCGCGAATGCCGTGGCGATCTCCCGGATCACCTCACCGGCAGTGCCTGTCCCGTTGCTCCACATCTTCACGTAGAGGCACGCCACGAAGAAGGAAAGGCTCTCCTCGTCCCCCTGTGCCTCGCCCCCGACGGGGAACGCGGCAAGACCGGTAGATCTTTCGGCCGCGTACATCCCGAAGGCGTCCTCCGGCGTCGCGTGGCGGTAGACCTGTATCGTGATATACGTCTCCCCGCGGGTGTACTCCATCGAGGTCATTTCACGGAAATTGTTTTCTATATAAAGGGGTGCCGCGCCGTTGATCCTGTCAAAGAGGTTCTCCGGGTTAAACACCTCGATCTTGTCCGAGAGCGTCCATCCCTCGACGCGGGGAAGTCGCGCGCGCAGGTCGGCGGGGGATTGCCCGGCCGTCACGAGCGGCGAGAGGAGCAATAATACGTTAAGAATCTTTTTCATGGCCGTTCAAGTGAGGAGTTCTGCCGGGACGTTCAGCACGGGCGTCACCGCGGCTATCTTCCGGGCCACGTCGAACCCGGCGGGACACTTCACGGTACATCCCGCGCACCCCTCGCAAGCGTTCCCCGCGATGGACAGTTCCTCCAGGGTTTCCCGCGAGAGACTTGCCTGCTTGTAGCCGTAGGCGTACATGTAGGCGCGCATGATGTCGGGGATTGGCAGGCGTTTGGAGCATCGCGGGATACAAGTCTCGCACTGCTGGCAGAACATCATCTCCCTGTCGCGCAGGTCGGCGAGGTAACGTTCCTCGTCCGGGGAGATACCGGGATCGCGTCCGGCGGCGAGACACTCGTCCAGCTCGTCGAAATTCGTGAAACCGGGGATCGCGGTCGTCACGTGCTCGTTCTGCCAGGCCCATTTCAGGCAAGCCCTGGCGTTGATTTTCTTCTCCCCCGCGGCGTCCTCGCGCCCCCCGGTCATGGTCTTCATGGCGACGATACCGATTCCCGCCCTGGCGGCCCGTTCGATCGCGGCGGCAGTTTCCGCGGCATTCCTCAGCTTGAAATTGTAACTAACGAGGACAACGTCGTACGCCCCGCTTTCCGTTGCCGCGTCCAGCATCTCCGGCTTGTGAGCGTGCGTCGAGAAGCCGATAAAACGTGCCCTTCCTTCCTCCTTTATCTTCTTCATGGCGGCGATAATCCTCCCGTCGACGACCTCACTGACGCCGGCGAAGGCGTGCATGTACAGGACATCCACGCGTTCCATTTTTAGGCGTTTCAGGCTCAGGTCGAGTTTCTCGTTCAAATCCTCCTCGAAGTTGTCCCGCGTCGGGTAATTCGACTTGATCTTCGTGGCGATAAAGAAAGACTCGCGCGGCTTCCCCTGGAAGAAATTGCCGATCATCTCCTCGTTCCTCCCGTTCTGGTACCCGTGGGCGGTATCGAAGTGAAAGATGCCGGCGTTATACGCGGCGCGCAACAAGTTAGGGTTATCGGCCCGCATGACACCCATGCTCAGGATGGGCAGCTCCACGCCGGTCTTTCCCAGCACGCGCCGCGGGATAGCGTTCACGTTATCGTCCTCATCGCGTGCTTTGCCCAGCGAGGAGGCCAGCGTCGTTGGCGCCACGAGCGTTCCCGCTCCCAGCAGCGCCGAGATTCTCAAGAAATCTCTCCGGTTCATCGTGTTATTTTCCATGTATGGTCTCAATTTACGGGGTGAATGATATGGTTATTTCGTCGACACCGGCAAAAGTAGCAATGTTTTTCATACCGGGCGCGTTTCCCGCTGGTATTTTTATCCTTACCCTCGTTTCCCGACAAGCACGCGGGAAGCGTTGAGAATAGCGAGCAGCGCCACGCCGACATCCGCGAACACGGCCTCCCACAACGTGGCCATTCCGGCAGCGCCCAGGGC
>JAIRKS010000219.1 GCA_031259905.1 Odoribacteraceae bacterium | reverse complement strand
CAAATACTGCAAGTGCTCCCCGTTTCTGTCACTACCCCGTGAAAAGCTTGATTTCCGTTCATCACGTCCCCCCGTCACGCTCGGCCAGCTTAATGCCTGCCCGTGCTACGGGCTGGAGGGGGTGCAGGGGGGAACCATTTTTCCCCTGCCTGGTCAGGGAGCGGGGGAGGGGGCGTGACGTGTCCGCGGGATTCATCGCGCGATGGAACGTCACGAAAAAAAGAGAGGGCGTCTAAAAAGACACCCTCTCTTTGCAATATGTCGGGTATATTACTTCGTCTTTTTCTCCTTTGGGGAAGATGTCCTGCTAAAGTCGTAACACGATGGTGTCGCGATGAATAACGAGGAATAAGTACCCACGATGATACCGATCAACAAGGCGAAGATAAATCCTTTCAAGGAGGCGCCCCCGAAGACGAAGATGGCAAGCAAGACCACGATCGTCGAGAACGAGGTGTTGAACGTGCGGCGTAACGTGGAATTCAACGCGCCGTTGACCACCGACTCGTCATCCCGCTTCGCGTACAGTCGCCGGTATTCCCGGATACGGTCGAAGACCACCACCGTGTCGTTCAGGGAATACCCCACGACGGTCAGGATGGCCGCGATAAACGACTGGTCAATCTCCATAGAGAAAGGCAGCAGGCCGGAGCAGATGGAGTAGATCCCCAGCACGATCAGCACGTTATGGGCCAACCCGATGACCGCCCCGACACTGTATTGCCACCGCGAGAAGCGTCCCAGAATGTACAGGAAGATGCCGCACAACGCGAAAATCACCGACCAGATGGCGGCGCGCGTCATGTCCTCCGCCACGGCCGCGCCGATCTTTTGCGACCGTTGCAGGTTCTTCTCCCGGAACTCGGCGTAGGTCGTGCCCTTCGGGATAAACTTCTGTAACCCCGCGTAGAGTAACGAATCCACCTCGGCATCCACCTCGGCGCCCAACTGGTTATACTTGTACTTGGTCGTGATATTTACCTGCTTGGCCGTCCCGAAGGTCTTTACCTCGGGCGCGCTCTCGTACACGTCCTTCAACGTCTCGGCCACCTCTTCCACCTTCACGTCTTGCGCGAAAGATACCGTGTACGTCCGGCCTCCCACGAAGTCGATACCCCTGTCCAGTCCCTTGGTAAAGAGCGACACGAGACCGATCACGATGAGGATACCGGAGACCGTGTAGCTGATCCGGCGTTTCTTCAGGAACGGGTACTTCGTGTTCCGCAGGATCTTGCTCGTGAAACCGGTGTAGAACGAGATCACGTCGCGTTTGCGGGAGAGCCGTTCGATCACCAGCCGGGAGATAAAGATCGCCGTGAAGAGCGAGGTGAGGATACCGATTACCAGCGTGGTGGCGAATCCCTTGATCGGCCCTTCACCGAAGTAATACAGGATGATACCTGTCAGTAAGGTCGTCAGGTTACTGTCAATGATCGCGGGATAGGAGCGCTGGTATCCCTCTTTTATGGCCAGCTTCAGCCCTTTCCCCGATCGCATTTCCTCCTGGATACGCTCGTATATCAGCACGTTCGCGTCGACGGCCATACCCATCGTCAGCACGATACCGGCGATCCCCGGCAACGTCAGCACGGCCCCGATCGAGGCGAGGATGCCGAACAGGAAGAAAAGGTTGGTCAGCAGGGCGATGTTCGCGGCCAGTCCCGCGTCCTTGCTATAAAAGAACAACATGTAGAGCAGCACGACGAGGAAGGCGATCACGAATGACCACATTCCCGACTGTATGGCTTCCAACCCGAGGGAAGGCCCCACGACCTCGTCGGCGATGATCCTCGCCGGCGCCGGCAGTTTACCCGATTTCAGGATATTAGACAAGTCCTCCGTCTCCTTCTGGGTAAAGTTCCCGGTGATCTGTGACTGTCCCCCGGCGATCTCGCCCATCACGTTGGGAGCGGAGGCGACCTTGCCGTCCAGCACGATAGCGATCGCGTGATTGATGTTTTCCTTCGTCAGGCGCGCCCACGTCTTGGCGCCCTCGCCGTTCATGGTCATCGAGACGGTTGGCCTGCCGGACTGGTCGTCGTAAGAGGTTCTCGCGTCCACGATCGCGTCCCCTTCCAGGGGTGCTTTCCTGGTGCGCGTGGTGATCTTGATCGCGTAGAGCGTCGCGTACCCTTTCGTTGGTTTCATTCCCCACAACAGGCGGGAGTTCCGCGGTAACAGGCTCTTGATTTGCGGCATGGCCAGGTACTTGTTCACCTTGACGGTGTCCCTTTCCAGGGCATACCCCACGGCGGAAGATCCCCCGTGCACGTCCGTCACGGGCGGGTTCGGCTGGAGCACGGCGAACAGCGGGTTCGTCCGGGTCAACGTGGCGAGTTCTCCTTCCCCGGCGATGCTATCTTGCTGTTGTCCCAGGGCGTCCATGAGTTCGGAGCCGGTTGATTCCGCGGGCGTGGCCGTCTCCCGCGCGTCACCTGCCGCGGGAAGCTCCGTGGCCTCTCGCGCGTACAGGATTTCCCGGAGCTTGTTGTCCGCGGCCTCCAGGTATTGATGATAATCCTGCTGGTCATACGTCTCGTAGAACTCCAGCGCGGCGGTTCCCTGCAACAGTTCCCTCACGCGCTGCGGGTCTTTCACGCCCGGCAGCTCGATGATGATTCTCCCCGAGATGTCGGCCTTCCGCACGTTGGGTTGCACCACGCCGAAGGCGTCGATACGCGTGCGCAGGATATTAAAGGTATTGTCGATAGCGCCGTCGGCTTCTTTCCGTATCACGTTCAGCACCTCGTTATTCGACATGCCTCGCCGGATTTTCTCTTCCATCTCGCGCGTGCCGAAGATCGCGGGCGACGCCAGCTGCGCGTTCGGGTCTATCTTCTCGAACGCCCTCCCGAAGAGGGTGACGAAGTCCGTCGGGTCGCTCACGCGCAATCTCACGGCCTCCTCGAGGGCGGCGTTAAACGTCGGGTCCTCGCTGTGATTGGCGAGGCTTTTCACCACGTCCACCACGTCTACCTCCATTGTCACGTTCATTCCCCCTTTCAGGTCCAGCCCGAGGTTCATCTCCAGTTCCTTGCATTCCTTGTAGGTAAACTTGGCGATGCCCAGGTTGTAGACTACCTCGTTTTGGATGGAATCCAGGTATTCTTTTTCTTTTACGGGGTCTCCCGAGGCGTACTCTTTTGCCGCGTTCTCTACTTGGTTGGTTTTATACGTAAAGAACAACTGGTAGAGGCTAACCAGCGCCAGTACGATGGCAAGGGATTTAATCGCTTTTTTGTTCCGCATATAATTGACAGTTTATAATTACTTGAATTTTCGGTGTTATGATGGATGCGCGAAAGTAGGGCATTTTTTTCTAAATAGCTACTCGCGCGAGGATACTTTTAGTGTCAGTCGTTTATTTTCGTAATCGATGATCGCGTTGTGTTGTATGAGGAAATCGCACCCGATCAGGCCGGCGATTCTCCTGCGTAGCCGGTTATAATATAGCGTGTTCACGTATTGCAGGTCCATCAACGCGCCCCGCACGTTCTCGAGGGTATGTTCGCCGAGACGGAACGCGGGGAGGTTCACCAGTTTCACGTCGCCGATCTCGCCGCCGATGCCCCCGGAGTTGATTCCCCGCGTGCCCTGCAACGGCTCGTGGGTGAAGGGGGTGTGTTCGTCGATGACCGTGATGGAGGCGCCCGTGTCCACGATGAAGTCGCCCTCGATGCAACCGACGACGACCGTCACGATGATATGAAAACTGTTCTCGTCCAGCTCGACGAGTTCCACGGGTACTTGTATTTCTTCCATGCGCGTGTTTTTGCGCGAACATACGATTTTAATCAACGATTTCGACGGACATGCCGCGCGGTCTCCCCTCCCGAAGGCCCGTTACCCGCGCCACCGGGGTACCTGGAACGATCTCTTGAGATTCGCGGCAGGGCATTTTAAATTTCCGGGAGGGCATTTTAAATTTCCGGGAGGGCATTTCAAATTTCTGACAAGGCATTTCAAATTTCTGACAAAGCATTTCAAATTTCTGACAAGGCATTTCAAATTTCTGAAAGGGCATTTCAAATTTCTGACAAGGCATTTCAAATTTCTGACAAGGCATTT
>JAIRKS010000218.1 GCA_031259905.1 Odoribacteraceae bacterium | reverse complement strand
GTCACTATCCCGTGAAAAGCTACATCGCCCGCGCTTCAAGTATTCCCCGTCACGTCCGGCCAGTTTTTTGCCCGCCCATGCTAATGGGCTGGAGGGGGTGCAGGGGGAAACCATTTTCCCCCTGCTTGGTCAGGTGCGAGCGGGGGATCGGCGGTAGAGGGTGGCTAGTACGATACCTTTCAGGATGCTTGACAGGGTGATGCTCCACCAGATACCGTTCAGGCCGAGGGTGGGGAAAGAGACCAGGTAATAAGCCAGCGGCACGCGCGCGGCGGTCAGTAAAATCCCGACGACGGCAGGGGGAATCGTCCTCCCCGCGCCGTTAAAAGCGCCGGCGGTGACGCTCTCGAGAGCGCAAAAAACTTGCGAGAGCGCGAGAATCTTCAAGTAATCCACCCCGGCGTCCACCGTCCCCGGCTCGCGGACGAATAGCCCGAAGATCTCCCGGCCGAGAAAGAAAAAGGCGATCGTGGCGACGAGACTCACGCCGCCCGCCAGCTTGAGCGTGTAACGATACCCGCGGCGCACGCGCTCGAAGTCGCGCGCGCCGACGTTCTGCCCGACAAACGCGGCGAGGGCCGTGGAGAATCCGGCGGCGGTCATCCAGGTGATGGCCTCCACCTGCGCGCCGATGCTCTGTACGGCCACCCCGACGTGTCCCCAGCGCGCGGCCAGGGTAGCCAGCGCGAGGGAGAATAGCGCGAACAGCCCGTTCTGGAGGCTGACGGGAAAGCCCAGCGAGGCCACGCGCGCGATGAATCGTCGCCGCGCGCGTCCGGCGAGACGGAGCTTGCCGAGGGGGGAGCGCTTGTAGTAGAGGTTGTACGCGAAGATGACGAAGACCACGCATTGCGAGAGCACCGTGGCGATCGCCGCGCCGGTGGTGCCCAGGGGAGGGATGACGCCGGCGCCGTGTATGAAGAGCGGGTCGAAGACGATGTTGCAGGTGAAACCGGCGGCGAGGATCTTGAAGGGGGTCTTGCTGTTGCCCTGCCCGTTGTAAATCCCGCTGAAGACGTTGTTGTGGAAGAGGAAGAACATCCCGGGGGCTGTCACCCGGAGGTAGGTCACGGAACGGGCCGAGATGGAGGGGTCCAGGTGGAAAAGGGCGATCAGCCGACCGGCCGCGAGCCAGATGAAGGAGGCGTAGAGGGTCGCGAGAAGGATCGCGAGGAGGGTCGCCTGGTTCGCGTAGACGCGGGCGCGTAGCGGTTGCCTGGCGCCCACGGACTGCGAGATGGCTACCTCGACGCCTACCTTGCAGATCATGGATAGCGCGTTGCATAGCCACAGAAAAAAAGCAGCGGCACCGACGGCCGCCACGCTCTCGCTCCCGAGATGCCCTACCCAGAACATGTCGGTGAGGCTGTATGCCATCTGTATGAAGGAGGCGGTGATTAACGGTATCGACATGCTCCACACGCTCTTCCCGACGCTTCCCCGCGTGAGGTCGTTTATTTGGGACATTTTTTTCATACTTTCGTGCCGCGAAAATATGAAAAAGAGATGAAGAATATAGCCGTTATAGCGGGGGGGAACTCCCGGGAACACGAGGTCTCCGTGCAGTCGGGACACCACGTCCACGGGGTGCTGGACGGGAGAAGGTATCGCAAGTTTCTCGTGATTATCAAGGGCACGGAATGGCACGTCGTCGAGGGCGCGCGACGCTACCCGGTAGATAAAAACGACTTCTCGTTCTCGCGGGACGGCGAGCGGATCGTCTTCGATTTTGCTTACATCACCGTGCACGGGACTCCCGGAGAGAACGGCCTGCTGCAAGGGTATCTCGACATGCTGGGCGTCCCGTACGGGGGGTGTGACGCGCTCTGCTCGGCGCTGACGTTCGACAAGTACACGTGCAATACTTACCTGAAAGGGTACGGCGTGAACGTGCCCGACGCGCTGCTGCTGCGCGAGGGAATGGAGTATAACAAGGAGGAGATCGTCGGCGAGGTGGGGCTGCCCTGTTTCGTGAAGCCGAACGCGGAGGGGTCGAGCTTCGGCGTCTCGAAGGTGAAGGAGATCGACCGGCTGGACGAGGCGCTGGCCAAGGCGTTCGCTCACGGGCCGTACGCGCTGGTGGAGCGGTTTATCGACGGGCGGGAGTTTACCTGCGGGGTCGTCAAGAGCGGGGAGATGGAGATGATCTTGCCGGTGGCCGAGGTGATCTCCAGGAACGAGTTCTTCGATTTCCAGGCAAAGTATGACCCGGGGTTCTCGGAGGAGATTATCCCCGCGCGTATCCCGGTGGAACTGGCCGAGCGCGTCAAGCTCCTCTCCTCGATGATCTACGATATCCTGCGATGCGAGGGGATCGTGCGCGTCGATTACCGGACGCGAGGCAACGAGATTTTCATGCTGGAGGTGAATACTACTCCCGGGATGACTTCCAATAGCTTTATCCCGAAAATGGTGCGCGCGGCGAACGGGGATCTCGGGGAGATTATCGCGACGATTATCGAGAACAAGTGCCGTCGTTTCCCTCCACGAGGATGACGATCTCGCCCTTGACGCCGCTGGAGGAGAAGTGAACGAGGAGTTCGCCGAGCGTCCCGCGCCGGTATTCCTCGTGAATCTTGCTGATCTCGCGGGCGACGCAAGCGCGACGGTGCTCGCCGAAACACCCGGCCATCTGCTCGAGAGCCTTCACGAGGCGAAAGGGAGACTCGTAAAATATCATCGTGCGCTCTTCTCCCGCGAGGGCGAGCAGCCTCTTCTGCCGCCCTTTCTTCTGGGGAAGGAAGCCCTCGAAACAAAAACGATCACAGGGAAATGCCGAGTTGACCAGCGCCGGGACGAATGCCGTGGCTCCCGGTAGACACTCGGTCTCGATCCCCCGCTCGACGCACGTCCGCACGAGCAGGAAGCCCGGGTCGGAAATCCCCGGGGTGCCGGCGTCACTGATCAACGCCACGTTCTCCCCCCGCGCGACGCGCCCGGCGACGCGCTCCACTTGCCGGTGCTCGTTAAACTTGTGGTGCGAGAGCAGAGGCGTGGTGATCCCGTGATGCTTCAGCAGGATCGCCGACGAACGGGTGTCCTCCGCCAGTATCACGCTCGCCTCTTTCAGCACGCGTATCGCGCGCAGGGTAATGTCCTCGAGATTACCCACGGGTGTCGGGACTAAAAACAACTTGGCCAGTCCGTGTTGGTTTAATGAAACAAATGTAAGACGAATTTGTCGAGAATCGGTAACGGAAAAAAATATCCACGTTTTGTTTTGTAGAAAATGGAAAGCACCGTATATTTGCACCCGCGAAAAAACCGGAAATGGTCCGTTCGTCTAGGGGTTAGGACGCAAGATTCTCATTCTTGTAACACGAGTTCGATTCTCGTACGGACTACAAACCCGAACTTTCAGGATTAACGCGAAGACGGTCCGTTCGTCTAGGGGCTAGGACGCAAGATTTTCATTCTTGTAACACGAGTTCGATTCTCGTACGGACTACTAAAAAGAAGTTGAACCAAATTTTATAACAAGAGATGGCTAATCATAAATCCGCGAAAAAAAGGATCCGGCAGACGGAGAAAAGAAGACTGCATAACCGGTATTACGCGAAAACTGCACGGAACGCGATGAAGAAGTTACGCTTGCTGACAGACAAGGAAAGTGCCGTGGCCTTGCTGCCGAGAGTCGTTTCCATGCTGGATAAACTGGCAAAGAAGAATATTATACATAAAAATAAAGCCGCGAACCTGACGTCGAAGCTGACGTTGCACGTGAATAAGCTTTAGGTCGCTTCAGGCGCGGGCGAGATAACGAGATAGCAGGATCATGATCCTGTTATCTCGTTTATTTATGGTAATCTATCGAGGAGTCTCCTCGATATTTTTTTTGTCGCGGGCAAGGTGAAAGAGGTCGTGGGCAAGGTGAAAGAAGTCGTGGGTAAGGTGAAAGAGGTCGTGGGCAAGGTGAAAGAAGTTGCGGGTAAGGTGAATGGCATTGCCGACCAGCGCGGCAAATTGTCGCGGGGGCTGGGCGGGTATTGTCCGCCCGGTCTTGTTCGTGTCAAGGGTGGTGTAAAATTCCCACGGCCACGCGATCCAGTCGGGATTTTTCTTCTCGTGTTTTTAATAGTTTAATGTGAATGATATGCTATTTCAAATCCTTTACACATCGGAAGCCATTGCGATAGGAAGTATAAGTACTATCACCCGACACGAATCGTCCGGTTACGGGTTCGTCCCCGCTGACATCCTCTTCATAGTCCCAAAAACAGTATCCCTTATTGATAGACCAGTCCCGGTGGTGGGTGAGATTGACCGTCGTCATCTCGCCCGTGTTGCCAAATAGATCGTACACGCCCCACTCGTTGGGTGCCTTCGTGCCAACCGGCTGTACATCTAAAAGGCCGTTGGCGTTCCGAGCGTTATCGCGGTACCACGCCCTCTCGCTAGCCTTCCGCGGGGCCTTTCGCGAGGCGACGTACATCCATTCTTCCTCCGTGGGCAAGCGTTTCCCGCACCAGGCAGCATAGGCCTTGGCATCGCGGAAGCTGACGTGAACCACGGGGCGGTTGTATTCGTCACGGGGACGCGTCGTCCCGTAGGGGGTACAGCGCCACGTGACGTCGCGGATGGTATCCTGAAGGCGCATGCTAAATCCCTTCAGCTCAGCGTCTGTCTTGTATCCGGTGGCCTTCACGAAGGTCTCGAAGTCGGCGATAGTCACCTCATACTTATCCATGTAGAAGGCATTGATCTTCACGATGCCGTTATCCTCGAACGGGAGCTTGTAGTGGTACTCCCCGGCGGGGATCAGCACCATGCCCGGCGGCACGTCGGCGGCCAGGGCAAAGAGAGAGAAAAATAATATCATTGTTTTCATGGTCGTTGATTTTAGCGGGGGACGAGCACGGCGATGATCGGGTTATCTTCCTCGTTGGCCGTATCAATCACGCGTTTAAGATCAAGAGACTCCGGGTGCATCGTTTCTGCCTGCTGGAGCAACTCCTGTGGCTGGATAATGCTGAAGAAGGAGCGGCCGTCCGAGCCGTAGATGGCCGGTACCGGCGAACCGTCAATGTCGTTGACGAGCATCCCCATATCTGCTCCCGGCTTGTACGCGCGGCCAACGTCGTGGAGCGTACTATCGCGCTTGTCATAGAATGCAAAGTGAAATGCGTCCTTATGTTGGTATCCCAAATAAACGTGGTACTCACTCTCGATGCATTGCATAACATTGCACGCGTCATTGGTCAGGATATAACTATTCATCTCTTTCAAAGTCGTTTCCTCGTCTGCAAGCATGGAGTAGAAGAACTTACTCTTTTTCATCTTCCCGAAATCGAAAAGATAAGCCGCCTCCGATCGATCGGGGGCAATATGGTAGAGCGTGTCGTTATAAGGTACGAGCAGGGAAACGCCGTCAGGGTGGGATGAAAAATTACTCATCAACGAGGTAAGCGCTTGCACGTTTCGCGACGCGGGGAATCGCAGGGAAGTCTCTTGCACCGTGTAATTCCCCGCGTCTGCAAGAATCAAGTTGGGTAAGGTACTCTTTTGTAAGAAGGCGTTGTTCGTCGCGTAATCGCAGAAGAAAGCCACGCGTCCTTCTCCAACGAAAGCAAGGTCGGTCGCGATGAAATCGAGAGGCCTCTCGTCGAGAAAATTTCCATCGAGATCGAAAGCGATTACCTTGCGTGGGGTCTCGCTATAGAGCAACAAGCGAGACTTCTCGTGATCGATGGTGATCGCTTGCAATTCAATATATTCTCCGGGGCCGCGTCCCTGGCGGTTGATCTCGTGGAGAAACGAACCATCTCGATTGAAGCAGAAGACGGAACGAGAGATCCTCGCGTCCAAGATATAGAAGCGATCTCCGTGGGTAATGATACGCGAAATATCCCCGATTAGGTGTCCTTCGGGAGTTTCGAGTTGCACGTATTCAATCTTTTCGAAGATCAAAGAGAGATTTAAGGAACGCACGGCGGCGGATGGGTCTATCGGAATTACCGTGTAACTCGCCGCTTGATTCGTCGTGTGCTTGCAAGCCGATATCGCCAGTGCGCAAAGCAATAAAAAGATTAGTTTCTTCATAGTTTAATGTTATTAATTTCCCGCGGGGAGCGTTTCCGGCGGGGCATTCCCGCGGGTATGTTGCCCGGGACGCGGTGAATGTTGCCCGATGCTCGTGAAATGTTAGCTTACTTTCGTCGAGAGTGAGGTTACTTTCGTCGAGAGTGAGGTTACTTTCGTCGAGAGTGAGGTTACTTTCGTCGAGAGTGAGGTTACTTTCGTCGAGAGTGAGGT
>JAIRKS010000199.1 GCA_031259905.1 Odoribacteraceae bacterium | reverse complement strand
TATAACCGCTTCCGGCATTTCAACAACGACAACAGGATGGACAAGGTGCTGATGGACTTTGCCATCTTCGCCGTGGCCTTCAACCTGGAAAAACTATACAGGAAGCTGCGGGATAGCAGGAAAGAACAGGCAAAAGCGAAAAATAAGCCGACTTTCACCGGTTTTATCCTGTTTTTTCATCCACGAAATCGTGAAATAGAGAAAAACAAGATCCCAATACCAAACTACATGCCGCATGCGGCTTGAGGATGAAAGAAGGGCTGCCTCGTTTTAAGACAGCCCCTCTGTCGGCGGCCGACATTGTCACGTCAAGGCGCATTTGTCCTGCGGTAACTCCGGCGTCCCCGGCGGGAAACCCGCGGAAAATTTTACCTTCGCGTCCTGGAAAACAATAAAAGACAATAATCATGGCACAACAACCGTCTATCCCCAAGGGCACGCGGGACTACACCCCCGACGTGATGGTAAAACGAAACTACATCTTCGACACGATCAAGGAAGTCTTCCAGCGACACGGCTACCTGCCCCTGGAAACCCCGGCGATGGAGACCCTGTCGACGCTCCTCGGGAAATACGGCGAGGAGGGCGACAAGCTCCTCTTCAAGGTACTCAACTCCGGGGACTTCCTCTCGTCGGCGAGCGACGACGAGCTGGTCGCGCGGGATCTCCCGCGGCTCGCCGGCAAGCTCTGCGAGAAAGGACTGCGCTACGACCTGACGGTGCCCCTCGCCCGCTTCGTGGTGCAACACCGCGACGAGATATCCTTCCCGTTCAAGCGCTACCAGGTGCAGCCCGTGTGGCGGGCCGATCGCCCGCAGAAAGGACGCTACCGCGAGTTCTACCAGTGTGACGCGGACGTCGTCGGGAGCGCCTCCCTGCTCAACGAGGCCGAGCTGCTGCAGATCATCGACGAGGTCTACCGGCGCCTGGGCATCCGGACGCGGGTGCTGCTCAACAACCGGAAAATCCTCGCCGGAATCTCCGAGGTGATCGGTTGCCCGGGAAAACTGCCGGAGATTACCACGGCCATCGACAAGATGGACAAGATCGGGAACGAGCAAGTGAACGTCGAGCTGCAACACAGGGGAATACCCGCGGGGGCCATCGCCCGCCTCCAGCCCATCCTGCACCTCGCCGGGGAGAACGACGAGCTGCTCGATCGCCTGCAAATCATCCTCGGGGATAGCCCGACGGGACTGAAAGGGGTGGAAGAAACGCGGCTGATCCTCGAGTACGCCGGCCTGACGGGGTCGCTGGAGGGGGTGAAGCTCGACCTGACGCTGGCGCGCGGGCTGAGCTATTACACCGGGGCGATCTTCGAGGTGAAGGCGCTGGACGCGGAGATCGGCAGCATCACCGGCGGCGGGCGCTACGACGACCTGACCGGCATCTTCGGTATGCCCGGCGTCCCGGGCGTCGGGATCTCGTTCGGCGCCGACCGGATCTTTGACGTGATGACGCGGCTGGATCTCTTCCCCCGCGAGTCGTCGTCGTCGACGCGCTTCCTCTTCGTGAACCTCGGCGAGCGGGAGGCGCGCGCCTGCCTCCCCTTGCTCCGGGCGCTGAGGGAGAACGGTCACAACGCGGAGCTCTACCCCGACGCCGGACGGCTGAAGAAGCAGATGACGTACGCCGACCGGCGCGCGATCCCGTTCGTGGTGATCCTCGGCGAGGAGGAGCTGGAGAACGGCACGGTCGTCGTGAAAGAGATGAGCACGGGAGAACAACGAGTGATCCCCGCCGGCGACCTGGCGCGGTGGAAGGAATGACGCGCGCCCGTTAAAGAATCACCCGCCCCCCGGCGTCGTCCCTTCCCCACGCGGGAAGGGGACGGGGAGACTCCCTCCCGGCGTTTCGCTCCCCGCGAGAGATGGAAGCGCGCTAAACACGAGTAATTTTCTCTTTACAACTACCGGTAGCGGCTGCCCGCCGTCGGCCCGGCGCGGGAGACGGCGCGGGCGTTCCCACTACTTTCCCCGTGCCCTCGTGGCTTTTCCCCGTTCCCTCGTGACCTCGTTCCATGTACTTGAGGCTTTTTCCCGTGTACTTGGGACTTTTTCCCGGATAGGGGCGCCTCCTTCTCACTTCCCGCCGGTGATGGCCGTTATCTCGTGGATGGAGTAGTGCGCGCGAACGAGTGTTTAGGGTGTACGGGAGAACAAGAGGTGTTATGCTTCATGGGATAAATCGCCCTGTGATTAATCTTGCTGTTTCTCGTGAATGTACGTTTTTTTTTCCCGCAACCGGTATCCGGGGACGCGGGGCGGTTACATGCTGATGTGCCGTCCCAGAGTGGGGCGATGCTGCTGCAGTTTGCGGGAAGGCGTCCCAGAGTGGGGCGATTCTCCTGCAATTTTCGGGAAGTCGTCCCAGAGTGGGGCGATCTTCCTGCAGTTTTCGGGAGACCGTCCCAGAGTGGGGCGATTCTCCTGCAAATTGCGGCGAGGTTTTCCCACAGTGGGGCGATTCTCCTGCAATTTCGGCGAGAGTTTCCCAGAGTGGG
>JAIRKS010000040.1 GCA_031259905.1 Odoribacteraceae bacterium | reverse complement strand
CTCGCGGCGGTAGAAAACCTCACCGATCAATCGCTACTTGCCGACAGGGCGAGAAACTCCATTCACGAGGATGTACGTCTCGCGGCGATAAAAAAACTCACCGATCAATCGCTACTTGCCGACGTGGCGAGAAACTCCATCCACGAGGATGTAAGTCTCGCGGCGGTAGAAAACCTCACCGATCAGTCGCTACCTGCCGACGTGGCGAGAAATGCCTTCCACTGGGAAGCGCGCCGCGCGGCGATAGAAAAACTCACTGACCAACACCAGGAGCTATTTGTCGACCAGGCGAGAAATTCCATCCAAGAGGAAGTACGCCTCGCGGCGACAGGAAAACTCACCGACCAGTCGATACTTGTCGAGCTGGCGAGAAACTCCATCCACAGGGATGTACGCGTAGCGGCGCTAAAGAAACTCGACAGGAAACACCGGAGAATATTTGCCAACCTGACAAAATATGACCTCTTCCGGGAAGCGCGCCTCGCGGTGATAGAGAAAATTATCGACCAACACCAGGAGCTATTCGTTCAACTGGTGGCAAAAACCGCCATCGATAAATTCCGGCAGGTATGCTTGGTGATAGGAAAAACCAGTGAAAGTGAATGCGACGCGGCGTTAGAGAAACTCGACAACCAACAGCGGAAGCTATTATCCGGCCTGGTAAAACATGACCCCTACCATGAAGTATACCTCGCGACGATGGAGAAACTCACCGGCCAGGAGCGACTTCTTGACGTGACGCTAAATCTCCTCTACACGAGAACATACCTCGCGGAGATCGAAGCACTCCTCGACGCGGTACTGTTTAAAAAAATCGTGATAAACATCTTCTCCCGCGCCGGAAAGTACCGGGGAAAAATACGCGAACAGGTAGATTGCCTGGAATACATCGCGAGTAAAAAACCGGGAATCATCACGGAAAACATCACGAGGGAAGAATGGGAAGAAAGAAAGCAACAAGTGGAAGAACGTTTTCATGAACGCGCGCGTGCAAACGATGACTACCGCGAAGACGTCGCCTCCATCCCCCCCTCCGACGAACCTCTTCACTTCCCTCCTTACCCCGCGCCTGTCGATCAAACCGGGCGATAACCCCGCACGAACGACATCCCTTTCCCCGTCGCGTCGCGAAGCGAGATATATTTCGTACATTGCTCCCGCGGAGGACAACGTTTCCGGGTACACCACGCGCCAGATAGAAGACGCCCTTGCTGGAGTGAACACCTGGAATAAATGGAGAGATAACATCAAAAACAAGTACGACAATGAAACGAAAAACAATCTTGATTCGCTTTTTGCTGCCTGGTAGCCTGCTGGTGGTGGGCATGATCGCTTTCTCTTGTAACGTGAGATATGATGCTCCAGTGAGTTCCGACTGGGTTTTCGTGAACAAGACGACCAGTACTATCGAGGTACAAGATAAAATCTTTAATAGTTTCGTCCTGCAACCGGACAGCACGTACATCTTTCAGGAATCAGGAGAAGGTCCGGATGGAATAAAACCCGAAGGATATTACTCGCCGTACGGGGCCTCGTCGACGATCATCGTCGATGACACGATTCGTCATATCTTATCTAAAGGTGAGAGCATCTCGAACGTGAAAAACTACAAGGCGGAGAAGGTCGGGTATAATTATTACCGCTTCACGTACATCTTCACGAGGGATTCCATCGCGTGGTAACGCTCTCTCGCGCGGGTGACCGCCGGGAGTAATCCCGCGAGAAAACACCCCGCCCGCGGGAATCCTCCCGGCACTTTCACGAGAAAACACCCCGCCCGCGAAAATCCTCCCGACACTTCCACGGGAAACGAACGCGGGCGGGTTTCCAGTCACCCGCCCGCTCGCCCGCGTCGCTCGTTCGCTATTTCTCGTCACCCGCGTGCTATCTCGCGTCGCTCGCTCGCTATTTCCCGTCACCCGCGTGCTACCCCGCGTCGCTCGCCGTGCCGTTTGGCACGCGCCAGACCTCCTTGAAGCCGTACCTCCTCGTCCTTCCCGATTCGTCGCGTAGCAACAATTGCCCGTGCCTGTCGACACCCTCGATCGTTGCCGTGAAACGTCCCCGCGCGTCCTCCCACTCGCCAAGGCCCGTGCCGCGGTAAAGACAAGCGAGGTAATCGCGACGCAACGCCAGCGGGTCGTCAACCGACCGGTAGCGGGCGTCGATCGACTCGAGTAACCCTTCCAGCACCCCCTCCAGCGGCAACTCGCGACCGAGAAGCATCGCGAGAGAAACCGGGTTCGGCGCGTCCGACGTGAAACGCGTCTGGTTCACGTTCAGCCCCACGCCACAAAGCGAGATCGACAACCTGTCGCCCGCCACCACGTGCTCGATAAGAATACCGGCAATCTTCCGGTCGCCGACGTACACGTCGTTCGGCCACTTCACGGTGCTCCCCCCCGCGTACCGCGCCACGAGATCGCGCGTGCCCAGCGCCACCGCCATCGAGATCGCGAACTGTTCTCCCGCCGGCATCTCCCGCGGCCGGAAAGCGACGGTCATCGTGATATTCTTCCCCGGCTCGCTTTCCCAGCGGTTACTGCCTTGTCCCCGCCCGCTTTCCTGCTGCCGGGCGATGATCACGTGACGATCGCCCAGCTCCCCGGCGCGACGGAGCGCTTCCGCGTTTGTCGACGCTAACCGCGCGTGCTCGTGAACCTCGAACATCTTTACTCGAAATACCTTTTCCACGATTATTTGTTTTAGAATCCTCGCGAAGGTAGTCACTCGCCGGGAAATACCCCCGCGCGCGTTCGCTCGTCCTGCCGGGGGAACGCCGGCTTCACCCCGTCAAGCGGGACACGTTCGGCGCGCCGGGAGAAAGAAAAAAACGTTACCGGGAGAAAAACAGCGCTTGAACGATAGCCCGCGAGATTGCAACATGCGTATCGATAAAAAAAACATCCCGCCCGCGCAATGAAAACCGTCTACAAGCATCGGAAAAAAACTCCACGGGATCGCGAATACTCTATTTCACCTTAAAATATCGTCCGGCATTTTACAAACTATATATTCATGCTATAGATAGCTTTTGTAATTTTACAACCTACATCTTTATTCATTATAAAGCAAATGTAATTTTACATCTTGAATTTATATTCATGAAAATAGAAAATGTAATTTTACATCTCGTGTATTCGTTCAATAAATAGAGACTGTAATTTTACATTCGCTATTTTTAATTGAAAGATAGTCAATGTAATTTTACAATTTACATGTTCATTCAAAAAAATAGTTGCTGTAATTTTACAAATAATTTTTTCACGCGCTAAATAGCGATTGTAATTTTACAAGCAACGTGATACACTCGTGAGATAGCGACTGTAATTTTACTCGCTGTATTTAACTCTAAAAGCAAGCGACCGCGTTTTCGCGGGAAATATATTACACCCGCGAGAAAAAAACGCGTGCTCCTTACCGGTCGCGTGTACATTTAAAAAAATACTTGTAACTTTGCCGACGGTAAAAACAAAGAAGAAACCGGGTTAATCATTAAAACGACGAGAATCTTGCTCAAGAAAACATTCAGCCGGCTAACTACCGAGGCCCTGGCAACGTTGGTCTCGGAAACGATAAAGATCGTGACGGACACGTCCGACGCGACCTTTACTGCCCACCCGCTCTTCACGGAAATCATCCCGTTGTACGACGACTACTTCTCCGTGCTCAATAAATCGACGTTCAGCGGTATGGGCCGCGAGCTCGTCGAGATCGACAAGCGACGGGATGAAATGTATCGCGGTATCCGCGACATTTTCCGGGGACAAGCCCGGTTCAAGGATCTTCTCCCGGAGGGAACGACGGCGACGGAACTCTTGCCGCTTTTTAACGAGGTCGAGAGAGTGAGGAAGATGAGCGCGCGTACTTACGCCGAGGAAACGGCCGCCATCGAGTACCTGTGCACGCGTTTGTTCGAGAGCGATAACGCGGGCAAGGTCGCGTCGCTCGGTTTAACCTCGCAATGCACGATGTTGCAGGAAACGAACCGGGAGTTTAGCGAGGCGTACCTCCGGCAGGTTAGCGCCAACGCGGCTATCCGGCAACGAGGGACGGCCACCGGGAAACGAGGGGCGCTCGAGGCGGCCATGAAAGATTTTTACATGCTTGTGGCCTCGATGAAGGATATAGAACCCTGGCCCGCGCTGCACGCCACGCTGGAGGAGTTGCAGGCGCGGACACATTAGATACTGTCAAGTTTCCCGGGCACGCGCCGCGTTATATGTTTTCTGTTATGGTGTGTTGTCAAGAGTGGCGCGAACGCGTCCCGGGAACATCCAGCGCGCCAAGAGCGGCGACAAGCGTCCCTGTCAACCGTTCCTGGCGTGCCCGCGGGCGGGAGACGGCGCTCCCCGACGCGAACGATAATTACCCGTGAACGGGAAAACATGTCCTTGAGAGTTCAAGCAAATTTTGTTTATGTTCCCCGCCCGGCCCCCGCCGGATCTCGTTTCGAGCGAGAGCCGGCAAGCCGGGCGGGCTTTTTCATGTCGTCCGCGACGGTATCCCTGCCCGCGCGCCGCGCGACCTGTCCCGGCGACGCGTGCCGCTCGTCGCCGGGAAGGGATTGTATTGTCCCGGCACGTGGCCCGACGCGAGGGGACGGGGTAGGGGAGAGGGGGTGTTTCTCCCCGCGTCGCGTCGCGAGAGGGAGCGAGGGTGTTATTCTTGCAGGCGGGCGAGGTCGTCCCAGAAGCCGGGGTAGGATTTGCTGACGCTTTCGGCGGCGTCGATGGTCACCGTGCCCGTGGCGCGGAGGGCGGCGGTGGCGAGGGACATGGCCACGCGATGGTCGTCGCGCGAGGAGACGTTGCCTCCATGAATTTCCCCACCCGTGATGGACATGACGTCGCCTTCGACGCGGATGTCGATGCCGAGCTTGCCGTATTCTTGTTGCAGGACGAGCGCGCGGTTGCTTTCCTTGTGGAGCAGGCGAGTGGCGCCGGTGACGCGGCTGGTGCCCTCGCAACAGGCGGCGAGGGCGACGATGGCGGGAAAAAGGTCGGGGCTTTCGCTGGCGTCGAAGTCAAACGCGCGGGCGTGTTCGCCGGGAGAGGCGGAGACGTTGCCGTCTTGATTCACGATGACGCGCGCGCCGGTGCGTCGTGCCACCTCGAGGATGGCCTTGTCGGCTTGTGCCGAACGGGGATCAAGGTTGGAAACGGTGACGCCGCCGGGGGCGACGCCGGCGATACACCCGGCGACGATCATGCAGGAGGCGCCGCTCCAGTCTCCCTCGATGTTTCGCGTGGCGGGGCGGTAGGTTTGTCTGCCCGGGACGAGGAACAGCCGGTAGTCCCGGTGCTCGACGCGAATGCCGAAGGTGTCGAGGAGATCGATGGTCAGGTCAACGTAGGGTTTGCTTTTCAGGTTATTCACGTGCAGGGTGGAGTCTTTCCCGGCGAGCGGGAGGGCGAGGAGTAGCCCGGTGAGGAGTTGCGAGCTGATGCTGCCGTCGATGGTGGCGACGCCGCCGGTGACAGGCCCGGAGAGGGTGACGGGGAGGCGGGAGGCGCTGGTGGTGATGTTTGCCCCGAGTTCTCGCAGCGGGGCGACGAGCATGTCGAACGGGCGTTGGAGGAGCGTGCCGCGGCCGTTGACGCGGGTAGTTCCGGGAAGGAGGGCCGCGACGGGGATGATGACGCGGGCGAGTAATCCCGATTCGCCGCAGGAGAGTTGGCGTTCTTTTGCCGGCGGGGGAGGGAATCCGGAGGTGACGCGGCATTGTTCGCCGGTGATGTCGACGGTAGCGCCGAGGGCGCGAGCGATGCCGGTGGCGGCGAGCGTGTCGTCGCACGGGGTGAGGTGGTTCAGGATGCTGGTGCCGCGGGCGAGCGTGGCGGCGATGATGGCGCGTTGTGCCGCGCTCTTGGATGCCGGGGCGATGACGGTGCCGTTAACCCCGGATGCATGTATTGATTTCTTCATGGACGATATGGGTTACTTGTTCGGGTGTACGCCCCGTGGTGTCGACCAGTAGTCGGGCGACGCCGGCGTAGAGCGCTTTTCGTTCTTCAAAGATGGCCGTGGCGGCTTCTTCCGGTCGCGCGTGGCAGGCGAGCAGTGGCCGGGTAGCGATGTTGATCCGGTTCACGCAGAGGCGCGGGTTGGCGTGCAGCCATATGGCGATGCTGTGCTCTCGCAGGAGTTGTCGCGTCCCTGGATGCGTCACGGCCCCGCCCCCGCAGGAAATCACGGAGGGAGCGGGAGAGAGGAGGAGTTCCCGCGTGAGTTCCATTTCTTTTTCCCTGAAGGAGGCTTCTCCTTCTTCTTGTATCCAGCGCGTGATGCTTTTCCCGTGTTGTCGTTCCAGGAGACGGTCTGTTTCCGCGAGCGGCATTCCCAGTCGCCGTGCCACGAGGCGCGCCACGGTGCTTTTTCCCGTTCCCATGAAGCCGATGAAGGAGACGTGCCGGGGGAGCGCCGGGAGCGTGACGAGGGTTTTTTCCATGCCTCGCGCGTCGGGCGTTTTGCCGGTAAAGAGGCGGTAGGCGGGGATGCCCTGGTGCACGAGCCACGAGAAGCCGTCCACGTAGGTGGCACCGGCGGCGATTGCCCGTTGCTGCAGGTAGGGATGATGGTAGACGGCGTCGAGCACGGCGTGTCGCGGGGA
>JAIRKS010000001.1 GCA_031259905.1 Odoribacteraceae bacterium | reverse complement strand
CACCTGCAAGCCCCTCACACGTAAAAATCCTTAAATCTTCAACCTGCTCCATGTTAGCTGTTTTATGATATTGATCGTTCATTTGTCTGCTTCTTTTGGTACATTATGTTTCGTGATTTGTATCTCACGGGGCGAATGTAGCGCGTTTTTCTCAATGATGATCCCTTTACCCCTCATTTTTCGACTATTTTTTTTCGTGTTCCCGCGAGAGCCGTCCCGCGCGATGATAAAAAGGGCGTCAAACCATCGCTTGACGCCCTTTTCTCTCTTGTTGCTCCCGCCGCGTTCAGGCTTTCTCGACGCGCGTCATGCCGACGCGAATGGCCTCGACGTTCACGGGGATCAGGTGGTGGTGGCGCGCGGGTAATGATTTCTCCAGTCCCTTCTCGACGTTGTCGAGGATCACGATCGGCTTTACCTTCAGGAACGCGCCCAGCACGATCATGTTAAAGATCTTGGGGTTTCCCGACTCTGCGGCTAGGCGCGCGGCCTCGATCTTGAACGTGTTGATGTCGTCGCGCGCCGGCTCGCGCGTGATCCCGTTCGGGTCGTAGATCAGCGTGCCGCCCGCCTTGACGGCCTCCTCGAACTTGTCCATAGATTGCTGGTTGAGGATGATGGCGGTGTCGTACCGCGTCAGGACGGGCGAGCTGATGCGCTCGTCGCTGAGGATGACGGTCACGTTGGCTGTACCGCCGCGCATTTCCGGCCCGTACGATGGCATCCAGGCGACCTCCTGGTCTTGCATGATACCGGAGTAGGCGAGTATCTTTCCCATAGAGAGGACGCCTTGCCCCCCGAATCCCGCGATGATGATTTCTTCTGTCATGTGCTTTTTGATTTAGATGTCCTTGATGTCTCCCAGCGGGTATTTCGGGAACATGTTCTCGACCATCCAGCGGTTGGCCTCGACGGGTGTCATTTTCCACCCGGAGCTGCACGTTCCGACGATCTCGACGAAGGACGTTCCCTTGTCCTTTTTCGTGTTCTCGAACGCCTTGCGGAGCGCGTTCTTTGCTTTTCGTATGGCGGGCGGCGTGTGTACGGCTTGCCTGGTGACGTACGTTGTCCCGTCGAGTTGCGCGAGCAGCTCGGTGATTTTCATCGGGAAGCCGTTCAGCTTCACGTCGCGCCCGCGGGGTGTCGTGGATGTCACCTGCCCGACGAGGGTGGTTGGCGCCATTTGTCCTCCCGTCATCCCGTAGATCGCGTTGTTGACGAAGATGATGACGATGTTCTCCCCGCGGTTGCAGGCGTGCATCACCTCGGCAGTGCCGATCGAGGCAAGGTCGCCGTCGCCCTGGTACGTGAAGACGTATTTCTCCGGGTGTAGCCTGCTGATGCCCGTGGCGACGGCCGGCGCGCGCCCGTGGGCGGCTTCCGCCCAGTCGATGTCGATGTAGTTATACGCGAGCACGGAGCATCCCACGGGCGATACCCCGATCGTCTTGTCGCGTATTCCCGCCTCCTCGATGACCTCGGCAACGAGCTTGTGTATTACCCCGTGCGAGCACCCCGGGCAGTAGTGCATGACGTTTCCCGTCAGCGCGGGGGTTTTCCTGTACACGATGTGTTCTTCCCTGGTGATCTCTGTTATTTCCGCGGTCATGATTCACGTTTTTATGATTTGTCTTTTTAATGCTTCCACGATCTCGTCGGGCGTGGGGATGACGCCGCCGTATCTCCCGAAGTGTTCTGCCGGGACGGTGCCGTTGATGGCGAGACGGACGTCTTCGATCATCTGACCGGCGCTCATCTCCACGGCCAGGAAGCCTTTCGCGCGACGCGATAGCGCTTGCAACGGCCGTTTCGGGAACGGGTAGAGGGTGATCGGGCGGAATAGCCCCGCCTTGATGCCTTGTTCGCGGCAGAGTTGTACCGACTTCTGGCAGACGCGCGCGCTCGACCCGTAGGCCACGAAGATGTACTCGGCGTCGTCGCAGGAGAGTTCCTCGTGACGGGTGTCGTGTTCTTCCATCCGGCGGTACTTGGCTTGCAGCTTGTGGTTGAATTCTTCTTGCTTGTAGGCGTCCAGTTCCAGTGACGTGGCGACGTGGCGTTCGCGTTCTTTCCGTTTTCCTGTCAGCGCCCATTCGCCGGCGACGCGTTCGATGTCGGCGTCGCTCCATCGCGGCACGTACTCGTCGAGCCTTACCTTTTCCATCATCTGCCCGATCACGCCGTCGGCGAGGATCATCACGGGGTTGCGGTACTTGAACGCCAGCTCGAAGCCGAGCGCCACGAAGTCGTTCATCTCTTGTACCGACGCCGGCGCCAGGACGAGCAGGTGGTAGTCCCCGTGCCCTCCCCCGCGCGTGGCCTGGAAGTAGTCGCTCTGCGCCGGCTGGATCGTTCCCAGGCCGGGGCCGCCGCGGACGACGTCGACGATGAGGCACGGTAGTTCCGCGCCCGCGAGGTAGGTGAGGCCCTCCTGTTTCAGGGAGATGCCTGGGCTGGACGACGATGTCATTGCTTTTTTCCCGGTGGCGGCGGCGCCGTACACCATGTTGATCGCGGCGATCTCGCTCTCGGCTTGCAGCACGACCATCCCGGTTTCCTTCCACGGTTCTCTCGCCATGAGCGTTTCCATGATCTCGGACTGGGGGGTGATCGGGTAGCCGAAGTACCCGTCGCAACCGCACCGGATGGCCGCCTCGGCGATCACCTCGTTGCCTTTCATTAGTTTTATCTCTGCCATACTTGATTATTGTTTCGTGTTCATCCTGTACACGGTGATCACGGCGTCGGGGCATACCAGCCCGCAGTTCGCGCACCCGATGCATTCCTCCGGCCGTGCCATTTCCGAGTAATGGTATCCTTTCCCGTTCACTTCCCTGGCCAGGGTCAGCACCCCGGCGGGGCACGCGACGACGCAAAGGTTGCATCCCTTGCATCTTTCCGCGTCGACGATTACAGCTCCTCTGTATTTTGCCATGTCTTGTAGATTATGATTATGAATTAAAAACGGCTACTTCGCTTTGACTTGCTACACGTAAGCGGTGATAAAATTACAGATTAAAACCCGGAACACGAAATCATTTACGAAATATTAGGCTTTTAACAGGTCTGTTCACCTCTCCACGGGGTAGTCGCGGCGGAATCGCGCGAGTCGTTCGTCGAGTTCCCCGACGCGTTCTAGGCCCACGCTGGAGACGCACGCGCGCACGCCGGGCCTCGTCGAGCCGGTGTCGCGCAGCGGGATGGTCGACACACCATAATAAAGGAGTCGCCGCGTCAATTCCCCGCCGCTCGTCCCCGGGTCGACGAACGTGAAGTAGAACCCGTCGGCGAGCGGCCTGTCGAGATCCCGGTCGTATACCAGGCGGAAGCCGTGCGCGTGCAGCACTTCCTTCATTGCCCGCGCGCGTCGGGCGTACTCCCTCGTCCCTCGCGAGATGTCGAGCCGTCCCTCGTTGGCGGCCTCGAGGATGGCGCGCATGGCGTGCTGCGCCGAGTGGGTCGTGCCGGAGGAGAGCGTGTAGACGAGCCGGTTCACGAACGTGTACCCGACCGTCCCGTCGCCGCCGAAGCGCGTTTGGAGGTCGTCGTACTTCCGGTGGTAGAGCGCGTCCGGGATGCACGCCAGCCCGAGCCGTTGCCCGGCGTAGCTGAAGAGTTTCGAGCCGGAGATGATCGTGATGTAGTTTCCCGTGTAGCGCCCGACGGTCGGCTGGTACGGCGGCACACCCGGCCGCGACAGGTCCACGCGGGCGTCCATCCCGAAGTAGGCGAGGTCCTCGAGCACGATCACGTCGTGCTTCGCGGCAAGCTCCCCGATCATCGCCAGCTCTTCCTCCGAGAGGCACACCCATGCCGGGTTGTTCGGGTTGCTGTACAGGATCGCGGCGACGCGTCCCCCGTCGAGGTACTTCTCGATTTTCTTCCCCAGCCGCTCGCCACGGTAGTCGTGGAGGTCGAACGACGCGTACGGCTTCCCGATGACCCGCATCTGGTTCTTCTGGACGGGGAAGCCCGGGTCGAGGAACAGCACCGTGTCCCGCTCCTCCCGGCACGCCGTGACGAGCAGGAACGCGGCGAAGCACGCTTGCATGGAGCCGACGGTGGGGATGATCCCTTCCGGCTGCATGTCGATGTTCATGAAATTCTTCACGAACCGCGCTCCTTCCTTTTTCAGGCCGGGATCGCCCTCGAGCATCGGGTAGAACTGTGCCACGCCCCGTTCGAGCGCTTCGATTTCGGCCCGCGTGCCTTCCGCGGGCGGCGGCAATCCCGGCACGCCCATTTCCATGCGAATGAAGCGCGTGCCGGTCGTTGCCTCGACGGAGTTGACGACGCGGACGATGTCGCGGATGGTCGCGTCCTCGATGTTTTTCACCCCGCAAGCGTCCAGCGCCTTGTCGACGATGCGCGAATCAACCAGGTTGTTTTTCATGATAACGTGTTTATTTGATTCTTCAGACGCGAGTTTACTAAAGATTTATTACTCTCGCAACCAAAAACTCACGCGTTTGAAAGGCGCGGGGCGTTCCCCGTTTCACGTGGAAAAATTGTCGGGCGGCGGTATGGTTTAAAGAATTGTTCGTTATATTTGTCGCGTGGACAGAGGAAACTCGCCCACGTGAACTATTAAATCGTAAACCGGTTTTTCCGGACATGAAAAATTGCCTATCATCATCGCGAGATTTCCAGGCACTAACTGGATCGCTAACCCGCGCGGGACGCGTCGGTTCTTTCTCGCGGCCGGGACGCCCGGGCGAGTCTCTCTCGCCGGGCGCTCCCGCTTCCGGTTCTCCACCATCACGAATAGATAATGTAAGAAAGGCGACGTCGCCTTCACGTGCCTCCCGCGTCACGGGCCGGCGGCGGCGAGCGGCGACACGCGTCACTATTTTTCCTACCTTCGCGATCACTGAACGAAATGACAATGCAAAAGATAACATTTTCCACCCTCTTTCTCCTCCTGTACCTCCTCCCGGCGAGCGGTCAGGAGGCGCGACGGATCGTCTCGCTGGCGGCTTCCATCACGAAGAACATCTACTTGCTTGGCGCCGGCGATCGTCTCGCGGGCTGCACGCGTTACTGCGTCACTGACCCGGCGGACTCGGTAGTGGTTGTCGCCGACGCGGTGAACGTGAACATGGAGCGGGTCGTCTTGCTCCGTCCCGACATCGTGCTGGTGAGCGGGCTGACGCACCCGCGGATCGTCAGCGGGTTGGAACGCGCCGGCGTGAAAACGCGGCGGCTCGACCTCCCGCGGGATTTCGACGAGATCTGTCGCCAGCTGGATACCCTCGGCGCGATTACCGGTAACGCGCGACGGGCCGCGGAGATTAACCGCGCGTGTCGCGAGCGGCTGGCCGTCGTGGAGGAGCGCCTCGCGGGTCTTCCCGGCGCGCGGCCGCGGGTCTTCTTCCAGCTCGGTGCCGACCCGCTCTTCACGGCTCTCCCGGGCACGTTCATGGACGATTACATCGCTCGCGCCGGCGGGGAGAACATCGCCGCGCGGCTGGATAACGGCATCGTGTCGCGGGAGTTCGTCCTCGTGGCCGCCCCGGACGCTATCCTCGTCACCGCTATGGGCATGACGGGCGACGAGCAGGTCAGGCAGTGGCGAAAGATCGCCGCGTTGCCGGCCGTCCGTTCGGGCCGCGTTTTCGTCGTCGATGATTCCGTTTGCAGTCCCACCCCCGTCACCTTCGCGGGCGTCGTGGAAGAAATCTCTCGTTTGATACACCCCGTCCCGTGAACCGCTCGCGCGTGTCATGGATCGTGATTCTCCTGTCACTGCTCGCGTTGCTGGTGGCAAGCGTCGTCGCGGCCCTTTGCGTGGGGGAGGTTTATTTCACGCCGGGAGAGGTCGCGCGCCGCGTCATCGCGCCGGGTGACGACGTCACCTCCCGCGTGCTGTTGCAGTTGCGTCTCCCGCGCGTGCTTCTCGGCTGCGCGGTGGGCGGTGCGCTGGGGCTTTCCGGCGCGATCCTCCAGGGTGTTTTCCGCAACCCGCTCGTCGAGCCGTACACGCTGGGGATTTCCGGCGGGGCGTCCGTCGGCGTTTCGCTGGCGATCGTTCTCTCGTTACGCGACGCGTGGGGGGGCTTCACGTTACCGCTGGCCGGGTTCGCGGGGGCGCTCGTCACGGTACTGCTCGTGCAGGGGCTGGGGACGCGCCGAGGGAACAGGCGCGTGGAGTCCCTCCTGCTTACCGGGGTGATGATCAGTTTTATTTCCGCGTCGCTCGTGATGCTGCTCATGGCGACGGCCAGGAGCGAGGACTTGCACGGGATTATCTTCTGGATCATGGGCGCGCTCAACGAGACGGACGGCCGGTTGATCCGTCTCGTCGGCGTCGCGGCGGTGGCGGCGCTGCTGCTCGCGTACCTTCACGCCCCGGCACTCAACGCCATGCGGCTGGGGATGGAGCCGGCGCGACAGCTGGGCGTGAACACGGGGAGGCACGTCACGACGCTTTTCCTGCTCGCCTCGTTGCTCACCGGCGCGTGCGTCTCCGTGGCCGGGCTGATTGGCTTCGTGGGGTTGGTTGTTCCCCGTCTTGCCTCGCGCGTTGCCGGTGGTGATTACCGCGTGCTGCTTCCTGCTGCTTTTCTTGGCGGCGCGGCGTTTCTGGTGCTCTCGGACATCGTCGCGCGTGTCATCATTGCCCCGCTGGAGCTGCCCATCGGCGTGATCACGGGCATTGCCGGCGGCGTGATTTTCATTGTTATCTCTCGTGCCACTAAATAAAGAATACGCGTGAAACCAGCGAATGCCATCGAGTTGCACGACCTCCGTTGCGGGTACGACGGGAGGGTTATCCTTGACATCCCGCGTCTCGTCGTCCCCGCGGGGGAGTTTGTCGGCGTGATCGGCCCCAACGGGTCGGGGAAGACGACGCTGGCACGTGCCGTTTCCGGCGTCATCGCCCCGTACTCCGGGCGGGTGCTGCTCGACGGGGTCGACGTGGCGCGGCTCTCTTTCCGGGCACGGGCGCGGGCGCTGGCCGTCGTTAACCAGTCGGTCGAGGCAGTAAACATGCCGCTGGAGGATTACGTGCTCCTGGGAAGGTTGCCGCGCCGGCCCGCTACTCGTTTTTTCGAGACCGCCCGCGAGGTCGCGATCGCCCGCGAGAACATGCTCCTCACCGGCACGCGCGCGAGCGGTGACACGCCGCTGGATCGCCTCAGCGGTGGCGAGCGGCAGCTGGCCGCTATCGCGCGTGCCCTCACGCAGGAGGCGGGGATACTGCTTCTCGACGAGCCGACGGCGCATCTCGACATCGCGCACCAGGTGAGGATTCTCGATCTCGTGCGGCGATTGAACCGGGAGCGGGGGATCACGGTGGTGTTGATTATTCATGATTTGAATCTTGCCGGCGCGTATTGTGACCGGCTCGTGCTTCTCGATAATGGAACGCCGCGCGTTTGCGGCACGCCGCGGGAGGTGTTGACCCGCTCTCACGTCGAGAGCGTTTACCGTGCCCGCGTCGCGATTCTCCCCGGGCCGTTTCCGGAAAGACCGCTTGTTGTTCCATTGCCGGGGGGGGATTTTTGATCTTTCCCGCCTGTTTGTCTAACTCCGCTTTTCATTTTTCTACCCCCACTTTTCATTTTTCTACCCCCGCTTTTCATTTTTCTAACCCCGCTTTTCATTTTTCTAACCCCACTTTTCATTTGTCTAACCCCGCTTTTCATTTGTCTAACCCCACTTTTCATTTGTCTAATTA
>JAIRKS010000226.1 GCA_031259905.1 Odoribacteraceae bacterium | reverse complement strand
ACGGTGCACGCTCCTCGTGTTGCTCCTCGCCCTCGCGCTCCCGGACGCCGCGGGACGCGAGCGGAAACGCGTGGGACTGGTGTTGAGCGGTGGAGGCGCGAAAGGGCTGGCGCACGTGGGGGTGCTGAAGGTGCTGGAAGAGGCGGGGATCCCGGTCGATTACATCGCCGGGACGAGCATGGGCGCGATCGTCGGCGGGTTGTACGCGATCGGTCACGACGCGGCCGCGCTCGACTCGATCGCACGCGGGCAGGACTGGGTGCACTTGCTGGGCGACAAGGTGTATCGCCACGACCTTTCCTTCCCGGAGAAGGAGATGATGGAGAAGTACCTGATCTCGGTGCCGGTGTGGAAGAACGCGATACAAGTGCCGCCGGGGTTCGTCAGCGGGCAGAACATCTACAACCTGTTCATGGAGCTGACGATCGGGTATCACGATTCGACGCGCTTCGATCGCCTTCCCGTCCCCTTCGCGTGCGTGGCGAGCAATCTCGTGGACGGCAGGGAGGTGGTGCTCGATCGCGGCGTGCTGGCGCTGGCGATGCGCGCGAGCATGGCGATGCCGGGCGTCTTCTCGCCGGTCGCGCGCGACGGTATGGTGCTCGTCGACGGGGGCGTGTCGAACAACTTCCCGGTGGACGTGGCGCGGGCGATGGGCGCGGAGGTGTTGATAGGGATAGACGTGCAGGCGGGGCCGAGGGACGCGGCGGGACTGGAGTCCGTGATGGGGATCGTCGACCAGCTGGTATCTTTCCTCGGGGCGCGGGAGCACGGGGGGAACGCGTCGTCGCTCGACCTGTACGTGCGCCCGGAGCTGTCACCGTACTCGGCGGCCAGCTTCTCGCGCGACGCCGTGTCGGCGCTGATCGACCGGGGGGAGCAGGCGGCGCGCGAGCGGTGGGACGAGATCATGGCGCTGAAACGGGTGATCTGGGGCGACGCGACGCCCGACGTGACGGCGAGGAACGTCCGCCGAAGCGTGACGGGGGAACGGGACACGTTCCGGGTGAACCGCGTGCTCTTCGAGGGGTGCGACGAGCGCGACGAGCGGTGGCTGCGCTCGATTGCCGGGGTGAAACGCGGGGAGCGGGTGACGCGTAACGGTATCCAACGGGCGATCGCGCGGCTGTACGGCACGGGGGCGTTCGCGCGGGTGGAGTTCCGGCTGTCCGGCGAACCCTGGCCCGACTTGATCTTCCGCATGGAGGGCAAGCCGGCCAGCTCGCTGAACGTGGGGTTCCGCTTCGACTCGGAGGAGATGGCCGCCGTGCTGTTGAACACGACGCTGGCGCACGAGAGGTTGCGAGGGTCGCGCCTCTCGCTGACGGGACGGCTGAGCGTGAATCCCTACGTGACGATGGATTACTCGCTGGGGAATACTTTCCTGCATCGCTTCCACCTCTCGTACACGTTCAAGTATAACGAGCTGTCGTTCTACGACCGGGGGACGAGGAGCGGTAACGTGTCGTTCCGTTATCACCGGGCGGAGCTGGGCGTGTCGAATCTCTTCTTCAAGAACTTTAACCTGCGTGCCGGGGCGCGCTACGAGTATTACCATTACACGACGGTGTTGCGCGCGGGAGATCCCGCGGGAGGGGTCGCGGTGACGCCGGGAGGAATCTTCAGCTATTACCTCCAGGCGCGGATGGAGACGTTCGACAAGCGCTATTACCCCACGCGCGGGCTTGCTTTCCAGGCGAGTTACGCGCTGTGCACGGATAACCTTTACGCGTACAACGGGGGCGCGCCGTTCTCCACGCTGGATTTCTCTTACGAGCCGGTGATCTCGCTGACGCGGCGGGTGAAGTTGCTGCCCGCGCTCCACGGGCGGGTGTTGATCGGTAACGAGGTGGCCACGGCGATGATGAATTGCGTCGGCGGGATGGTCGCCGGGCGTTACCTCCCGCAGCAACTCGCCTTCGCCGGGGCACGGCTGGAACTGGTGAACGAGTCGGTAATCGTGGCGCGGTTGCAGTTGAGGTACCGGCTCGGGATCAGGCACTATCTCTCGCTCGCGGGGAATTGCCTGGTGCAGGACGATCGCTTCTTCGACCTGCCGGGAGGTGACGCGACACTGGGCGGGTCGCTCGGCTACGCGTACGACAGCATCATCGGCCCGGTGAGCGTGGACGTCGATTACTCCGGGTGGACGAGGAAGCCGGGGGTCTATTTTAACATCGGATACTACTTTTAATGAAGACACGCGGGATACTCGTGGCGGCGGTGGCGCTCGCGTTACTCGCCGGTTGCAGGGAGAGGCGTTACTTCTTCCACGGCGGCGACGTCTTCGGCACCACGTACCGCGTCAAGTACGAGGCCCGCGCGCCGTTCCGCGAGGAGATACAGGCCGTGCTGGCGCGGGTCGACACCTCCCTCTCGTTATTCAACGAGCGCTCGCTGCTCTCCCGCCTGAACCGCGACGAGGACGTGCCCGTCGACGACCTCTTCACGCGGGTATTCGAGATGGCCACGCGGGTACACGAACGCACCGCCGGCGCTTTCGACATCACGATAGCGCCGCTCGTCAACGCCTGGGGATTTGGCCCGGAAGGAGGAAGGGAACTCACGCCGGCGCGGGTGGATTCCCTGCTATCGTTCGTCGGGACGCGTCGCCTGGCGCTGCGTGACGGGCGGCTGGTCAAGGAGAAAAAGGGCATACGCGTCGACGCCGGCGCCATCGCGAAGGGGCTTGGAGTGGACGAGGTGGCCCGTCTCCTCGAGGGGAAGGGCGTGGAGAATTACCTGGTCGAGATCGGCGGCGAGGTACGCGTGAAAGGACAAAGCGACACGCGCGCCGCCTGGTGGATCGGCGTCCTCGACCCGCTGGAGGAAGCACGCGAGGGGCAACAGGCCACGCGCCTCGTGATCGCGACGAGAGAGGGGGCGCTGGCGACCTCCGGCAATTACCGCAACTTCCGCGAGCGGGAGGGCCAACGCTACGGCCACACGATAGACCCGCGTACCGGATATCCCGTCCAGCGCGACGTGCTGAGCGCATCGGTATTCGCCGCCTCCTGCATGGAGGCCGACGCGTACGCCACCGCCTTCATGGTGATGGGCCTCGAGGAGAGCTGCCGGCTCGTGGAGGACGACCCGGCGCTGGAAGCGTGCCTGATCTTCCGCGACGGGGAAGGGAACGCGCGGACATGGTTATCGAGAGGTTTCCGGGAGATGGTGATCCGTGAATAACATCGTGATAAAATACCTCGTCGCGTGCTGCTTCCCGCTACTCCTTGGCGAGCAGCAGGCGCTGGCGGGAAGCCCCCCCTCGCGGCAGGTGGACTCCCTCTCCACGTCGATCGTCTTCATGCCGGACAGCCTGATCATCGACTCGCTCCGCTACGAGTTCACCCGCCTCAAGGAGATCGCCTACCGTCGCAAGTGGAGCAAGCAGCTATATCGCGCGCTATTTCCCCGCCTCCCCCGCGGCAAGATCGAGGTCATCGAGGCAGAAAACAGCGAGGCAAGGTACAAGTCCTACAGCGGGCGCACGATACGCGACGTGCGCGTGAAGGTACTCCCCCCGTTCGGGACGAGCGTCCGCGACACGAGCGACGTGCGCGACAGCACCCGCTGGTTCGAGACTATGGGCAACTCCGTCCACCAGCGAACGTCGGAACGCCTGGTGAAAAGACACCTGACCGTCAAACCCGGCGACAGGATCGTCCCCTTCGAGCTGGTGCAAAACGAACTGCTGTTGAAACAACTCTCGAACATCGACGACGCGCTCATCCGCGTCATCGAGATACAGGGGGACTCCTCCGCCGTCGACCTGCAGGTGACGTGCCGCGACGAGTTCTCGTGGACGGGAAGCGGCAGCACCAACTTCATGTACAACGCCGAGATCGGTATCGAGAACAGGAATCTCTGGGGACAGGGACACTCCGCGCACTACGACGTCGTCTACCGTGGCCACCAGGAGCAGAAATGGGGACACCGGGCGAGGTACACGATCCGCGACATATTCTCCTCGCGCGTTGACTTCCACGGGGAATACCGCGACACGCGGGACAACCACTTCCTCTCCGTGGAGCTGGAAAAAGAGTTCCTGACCGCGACAACGCGCCGCGCCGGTGGCATGACCTTCAAGCGAATCTACTCGTCGACACTGCTCGTCGACAAGGACGTCACCCGCCCCGTGCAGCTCTTCAATTACAAGCTCGTCGACCTCTGGGCGGGATACTCCCACCAGTGGCCGCAACGCTACACCTTTAACCAAAACGTCTTCATCACCGCCCGTTACTCCGCCACCCGCTTCATCGACCGTCCCCCCGTGTCGCCCGACAGCAACCACTTCTATCACGACAGGGACACCTACATCGCCGCCCTGAGCTACATGAAACTGAAATACTTCAAGGCTAACCTCATCTACGACTTCGGGCGCGCCGAGGAAATCCCCTCCGGCCTCCACGGCACGTTCATCACCGGATACGAGAAACAAGAGTTCGACGACTTCTTCTATCTCGGCTCCGAGTGGGTCTACTCGTGGTACAATATCCACGCCGACCGCTTCTACGCCCTCTCCATCGCCCTCGGCACCTTCTTCAACTCCTACAAGATGGAAAGCGGCGTCTTCAAGATGGACGGGAAGTACATTAGCCCACTCTACCGCCTCGGCAAAAACCGCTTCCGCCTCTACGCCCGCGTCGACTACACGCGCGGCATCCATCGCAACCCCGGCGACTCCATCTACTTTCGCGAGAAGGATATCCCCGGCTTCAACAACAGCAAGCGAGACATCCCCGGCGGCAATCACCGCCTCTCCGCCTCGCTCTCCACGACGCTCTTCCTTCCCCGCGTCAAGTGGGGCTTCCGCTCCTCCCTCTCCGCCCACGCCGACGTCGGGATGCTCGCCGCCGGCAACGATCCCCTCTTGAAAAGCCCCCCCTACTGGGGCCTCGGCGCCAGCCTGAACCTGCGAAACGACAACATCGTCTTCAAGAACCTGAGCCTCCGCATCGTTTACTACCCCAGGGTCGCGGGCGCCATGAAATCCATCCACGCGAGCGCCCACACGAGCCGCGAGAGCGGCTTCCACGCGTATCAGGTACGCGCTCCCGAACCTTTACGCTACGAGTAACCCTTTCTTGACGACGGCGTCAACGGCATTAACGCCGGTGGTCGCTTGAAAAATCCCGGCGAATCGAGGGACGTTTATCCCGCGGATCCCGTGGAGATCGTTATCTTTGCCGGTAAACAAACACGAACGAGAAATGGATATAGATAACGTCACGAGGAGATGGCACGAGGTGAAGGATCGCCTGCCCGCGGGGGTGAAGCTGGTGGCCGTGTCGAAGCACGTGCCGGTGGAGTTGATAGCGGGATTGTACGCGGCCGGGCAGCGGGCCTTCGGGGAGAATCGGGTGCAGGAGCTGGAGAGGAAGCGCGAGGCGCTGCCGCCGGACATCGAGTGGCACGCGATCGGTCACTTGCAGACGAACAAGGTGCGACTCGTGGCGCCGTACGTGTCGATGATTCACGGGGTGGATAGCGCGCGGCTGCTGGAGGCGATCGACCGGGAGGCGGAGCGCGCGGGGAGGGTGATTCCTTGCCTGTTGCAGTTCCGCGTCGCCACGGAGACGAGCAAGTTCGGGATGACGGAGCGGGAGGTGCGAGCGCTGCTGGAGAGCGAGGAATTCGCGAGGATGAAGCACGCGCGGGTCGCGGGGGTGATGGCGATGGCGACGTTCACGCGGGACGAGGCGCTGGTGCGCGGGGAGTTTGCCCGGGCGCGGGAGTTGTTCGAGGCGTTGAAGCGGGATTACTTCGCCGACGATGCGGGGTTTAACGTGCTCTCGATGGGGATGTCCGGGGATTACCGGCTGGCAGTACAGGAGGGAAGCACGCTGGTGCGGTTGGGGAGCGCCCTGTTCCGCGGCGACGAGTAGGAGTAACAAGTGATTTAAACAATAAATAACAAGAACATGACTGATTTACGCGTGAAATACATGGGCCTGGAGTTGCCCGGCCCGGTGATAGCCGGGAGTTGCGGGCTGACGGGCACGCTGGAGAACATAGAAAAGCTCGAGCGAGCAGGTGCGGGCGCGGTGATCCTGAAATCTATTTTCGAGGAGCAGATCGAGGAGGAGACGTTGCGGGTGTTCAAGGCCGGCTTCGGGGAAGGCGATCCCTTCCCCGGGGCGATCGATTACGTGCGGGAGTACGCGCGGTCGCACACGCTGCAGCAGCACGCGGAGCTGACGCGCGAGGCGAAGCGACGGTTATCGATCCCGGTGATCGCGAGCGTGAACTGCTTCAGCGACGGGGAGTGGATCTCCTTCGCGCGGGAGCTGGAGAAGGCGGGGGCGGACGCGCTGGAGTTGAACATTTTCGTCTTCCCGACAGACGAGTTCGCGGGGAGTGCGGCGGTGGAGGAGGAGTACGTGAAGATCGTGAAGGCGACGCGGGCGCTGGTGAACGTGCCGCTGGGGGTGAAGATCGCCCCGTGGTTCACGCACCTGCCGTCGTTCGCGAGGAAGCTGAGGGGGGCCGGGGCGAGCGCTATCACGCTTTTCAATCGCCTCGTGGACCCGGATATTCACGTGGAGACGCTCCGCGTGTCGGCCAACGACTCGTTGTTCAGCCGACCGGGGGACGCGCGATCGATCCTGCGGTGGACGGGCATCCTCGCCGGCAAGGACGGGAAGGGAGAGGTCTCCGCCTCGACGGGAGTGCACGACGGGGAGACGGTCGTGAAGCTACTGCTGGCAGGCGCCACGTCGGTGCAAGTATGCTCGGTGCTTTACGAGCGGGGAACCGGGGTGATCGAGGAGTTGAACGGCTACGTGGCGGGGTGGATGGAGAGGAACGGCTTCGCATCGGTGGACGCATTCCGGGGAATGCTCTCGTACGCGGCGATCAATAACCCGGCGCTGTACGAGCGGGCGCAGTTTATCAAGTATTTCAGTAACCATTAAACGAACAAGAATATGACGAAAACGATGTTATTGCTGTGCCTGCTCGCGTGCGCGTGCGGCGGGAGGTACGAGGGAATTCCCGTGAAGTATCACGCGCTGCTGGACGATGCGCTGGCAAGGGCCGGGGCGAATCGCGGGGAGCTGGAAGGGGCGCTGGCGGGGGCGACGGGCGCGGAGAAAGAGGGGGTGGCGTTCCTGGTCTCTTACATGCCGACGAGGGACTTGGCGTCGACGCGCGGCGCGGACCTGCTGTTGAACACGCGCCTGGCTTACGCGGCACGGGAGCGTCACGCGTGGGCCGGGAGCGTACCCGACTCGATATTCCTGAACGACGTGCTGCCGTACGCGATCCTGAACGAGACGCGGGAGAACTGGCGGGAGGATTTCAATCGCCGCTTCACGCCCCTCGTGGCGGGATGCACGACGCTGGAGGAGGCGATCAGGGCCGTGAACAAGCATGTACGGGACGAGCTGAAGGTGGATTACAATACCCGGCGACGGAAGCCGGATCAAAGCCCGTCGGAGTCGATCGAGCAGGGGATGGCTTCCTGCAGCGGGTTGTCGATCTTGCTGACGGACGCGTTCCGCTCGATAGGAATCCCGTCGCGCGTCGCCGGCGTGGCGAACTGGCACGACGACCGGGGGAATCACACGTGGTGCGAGGTGTGGCTGGACGGCAAGTGGTACTTCACGGAGTACTACCCGGAGGAGCTGGACAGGGCGTGGTTCCTGGCGGATGCCGGTCGCGCGATACCGGGGAATCGCGACTACGCGGTGTGGGCCTCGTCGTTCAAGCCGACGGGCAACTCGTTCCCGCTGGTGTGGGATCGCTCGATAGAGTACGTGCCGGCCGTTGATGTTTCGCGACATTACATCGACGTGTACCAATCGGTCTCGAGCCGTCAGGAGGCGGACGGGAATCACGTGCGTTTGCGCGTGCGCGCGTTTGCTGCCGGCTCTCGTCTCCCTGAAGACCGGCTAAAGGTGAACGTGGACGTGTTTCGCGGGACGGAGCAGGTGGGCGGGGGAAGCACCGCCGGCCCGACGCGGGACGTGAACGAGGTGCTGTCGTTCCTCGTGGAGAAGAACCGGGAGTATACCCTCAAGTACTGGTTACCGGACGGCACGGGGAAAGAGGTGACGGTGGCCGTGAAGGATTCTCCCGTGGAGGTGACGCTGGATTGAGAACAGAAACGGCCGGGATCACCCCGGCCGTTAACAAAAACACCTTAAAAAAACCATAATCTACGAGCCCGTGAGGGCTACTTCAAGGAAAACTGCCTGATTGCTGAAGTCAGACAGTTTTTTCACTAAATAAATGGGCTTACGAAATATTTAGAATGATTGTGTTCTAAATCTCACGGGCAAAGGTAACGCGGCGCTGTCCCGCGGGCAATCCCTATTTGTGGGTAAAACGTGAAAAACGGTATCCCCATGAATAGGGACTATTCGATTTCGTCCTGATCTAGCAGGTGATGCAGCAGCGCGTAGACGGTTAACCCGGCGACGGATTTTATGCCTGTCTTCCGGGAGATATTCTTCCGGTGCGAGATGACCGTGTGGATGGAGATATTGTGCATGTCCGCGATTTCCTTGTTTTGTAGCCCCCTGACGACGGACATGAGAATCTCCTTCTCCCGGTCGGAGAGGTCGAAATTGTCGATAGCCTCCGGTGCGCCGTGGGTGGTATTGATCGCGTGGTTGAGTTTCTTTTGGATCTTGCGCGGGTCATCGAACACGGTAATCGACCCGTGGTATTGCTTCAACACGTCCTGGTCGATGAACTGGTAGACGATGGCCACGAGCAACGCGCCCGGGTAGGCCGAGAAGACGGACCTGACGTGGTTCTGCCGCTGGAAGTCGATGACCATAGGATTGATCAGGATGATGTCCGGGGGCACGGCCGTCGGTCGTTCGAGAAAGTGGGGGATGTTCGTCGAGTATGACACGATTTCAAACTCCGGGTGCGCGTGGAATATCGCTTTTAATCCCTCGGAGAGGAGAATGGAAGGCTCGATGAGTGCTATCCTGTACTTTTTCGCTTTCATCGTTCGTGTAAGACTATTCATGCTCCCCGGTATTGTTCAGGCGTTCCTCTAACTGTTGCACGAAGGGGATCAATATTCGTTCCTCGAGCAGCGTGTGCCTGTTCAGGTCCTCTTCCAGCCAGAAGAGATTGAACAGGACTTGATTCCGGAGTTCCGCGTCGCCCTGGTCCGGGAGATACTTGATGATGATATTCTTCAAGTCGTGCAACTTCTCCTCGATATTGCCGTGATTCTTCTCGAACTGCTTGATGTGATACTGCCCGCTCTTGATTCCCCGTTTCAGACCGTAGATGTACGGGAAGACGGTATTCTCCTCGTAATGCAAGTGATTGATGACCTCGGTGCTATACCCGTCGAAGAACTGCCTCACCGATTTTTCCTCTTTCTTATCGTGATAATCGAGCAACCTGTCCAGCTGCCCCTTTATCACCGGGACGCGATGCTCCCGGTAATCCTGGTGCGAGCGCGTCAGGTAGAGGATCAGCCCGTCAATATCCAGTTGTTCGGCCTCTTTCCTCCCCGGTGTATACGCGTCGAACGTGCACACGTTGCAAACCATCAAGAAAAGGTGTGGCGAGATACCGTATCGTTCGCACACCTCGTTCACCTTCCTATCCTCGAAACCCAGCTTGATATTGAACCGGGGCAACACCAGCAACAGCTTGTAGTTGGCGTGGATCAGATCGGACAGTTTCTGCTTTCCTGAAAATAACAAATGCTTCATAACCTCTATCAATTTATCGCGAAGATATGATTTATCCAGAACGGGTAAAAATAAAGTGGGGTTAAATTCGCTCGCGCAACTTTTTCTGACACCCCGCGTCTACCGGGTAAACCGGGTAGCGAACAATTAAGTAACAAAATAGGAAAATTCAGATCATGAAAACAGCAAGAAAGATAACGGAAAATACATTCAGAAGTGGCGTGATACTACTCCTGACGCTTGTCGGCGCGGGGATGCTTGGCATCTCGTGCAGCGACTGGCTCGACAACGACTCGACACCTTATTATAGCAGGTACGCGGTCGTGAACAAGCAAGGCGAGAAGATCACCTTCTTGACGGATGGCGGCCTGACCCTCTTCACGGACTCCAGGAGCGCCGCGGTCACGGGGCTGGAGCACAACCAGCGCGTCATCGTGGATTTCATGGTGAAGGAAGAGCTGGAGGACACCGAGTACAAGATCGGGTTATACGGCATCTACAAGGTGTTGACGAAAGACGCGCTGGTGCTGACGGACGCTATCTCCGATAGCCTCGGTCTCGATCCCGTGAGCGTGAACCGCGTTTGGATTCGCCACGGCTACCTGAACCTGGACTTCAACTTCCCCGGCGGGGAACCCGGCTTGAAGCACATGGTGAATCTCGCCATCGACACGTCGACCGCCACGCGGGATGCCGATTGCCTCGTGGAATTCCGGCACAACGCCTTCCGGGATCCTTACGCGAGGAATTGCCGCGGCGTGGTGGCTTTCCCGCTGGCGAGCGTCATCGATCACGTCAAGTTGCCGGACGAGCGGCCGGACGAGATCACGCTCCGGTTAAAGGTGAAGTATTACGGGACGGGGGGAAGCGAGCACTTCTTGCCGCTGGACTGGAAGATCGTCTCGGGAAAGACGGTCACGTCCGGGGCGGACGAGGTCGGCCCGGTGGAAAATGAAGGGAACCAAACGGAAGCAGGATTGATTCAGTGACTATCATTATACGTTTTGGGTTTGACAAGTGTGGAGACGCGGGAACATTCTCGCGTCTCCATCATTTTCCAGCCGGTCGCGTCGCGCTCGATCGTGCCGGACGCCACGCGGCGTCAAGCGCCCGGATCCCGGTGCACGTCCCTCGCGCTTGCCTGCGCCGTGGGCATGATCACGACGTCGTTCAGGCACACGTGCGCCGGGCGCGTGACGGCAAAGAGGATCACCTCCGCGACGTCCCGCGCGTCGAGAGGCTTCAGCCCGGCGTACACGTTCGCCGCCGCCCGTTCGTCGCCCTTGTATCGCACGACGGAGAACTCGGTCTCGACCATACCGGGAGCGATATTGGTGACCTTGATCCCGCGCGACACCATGTCCACGCGCATCCCGCGCGACAGCGCGTCCACGGCGTGCTTCGTCGCGCAATAGACGTTACCTCCCGGGTAGACCTCCTTGCCGGCGATGGACGCGATATTCAGGATATGCCCCCGCCCGTTGCCGATCATCAGGGGGGCCACCTCCCGCGTGACGTGCAGCAGTCCCTTGATGTTCGTGTCGATCATGCGCTCCCAGTCGTCCGCGATCCCCTCCTGCAGCGGCCGCGTGCCCACGGCCAGCCCGGCGTTATTGACCAGCACCTCTATATTGTCCCTCCACGGCGAGGGCAACGACGCGATGGCCCGGCGCGTCTCCTCCCGCTCCCGCACGTCGAAACAGAGGGGGATGACCCTCGTCCCGTCGCCCGACAGCCTCTTTTCCAGGAGGCGTAATCTCTCTTCCCGTCGCCCGGTGATGACGAGATCAAAACCGGCCCCGGCCAGCACCTCTGCCGTGGCTTCCCCGATACCGGACGTGGCGCCGGTGATTAAAGCTACTTTATTATTCATGTTCGTTCGCGTTAAATCTTCCCGCGAAAGTAGTTTTTTCACGGGGTCACGGGAATAAGCGGGATGAAAAGCCTACTTTCGTCGAAAAAAGAAGATGTACAAGGAAATTGACATCCGGCTGACGCCGGGAGAAGCGCGCGACGAGGAGACCGTCCGCCAGGTCATCGCGGGAGCGTTGAACATCCGCCCGGAACGCGTCGTGCACGTGTCGCTGGCGCGGAAATCGGTAGACGCGCGGCAGCGGCAAGTGATGATCCAGCTACGCGTGGGGGTACACGTGGACGTGATCGAGACGCGCGCGCCGCTCTTCGTCCCCGCCTACCGGGAGGTGACGCGGGGCAAGCCGGTGATCATCGTCGGGGCGGGACCGGCGGGGCTGTTCGCCGCCTTGCGCCTGATCGAGCGCGGGTTTCGTCCCGTCGTGCTGGAGCGCGGCAAGCGCGTGGAAGAACGCCGGCTCGACCTCCAGCGGCTTTACCGCACCGGGCAGGTGGACGAGGATTCCAACTACGGCTTCGGCGAGGGGGGCGCCGGCACGTTCTCCGACGGGAAACTGTTCACCCGCTCCGGGAAACGGGGAGACTCCCGGCGCGTCCTCGAGATCCTCGCGCATCACGGCGCGCCCGCCACGATACTGACGGACGCGCACCCCCACGTCGGCACGGATCTCCTGCCGCGGGTCATGGTAAACATTCGCCACACCATCGAGCGGCACGGCGGCGAGATACTCTTCGGCCACCGGGTGACGGGCCTGCTCACGCGGGAGCGACGCGTCGAGGGCGTCGTCGCCAACGGCCGCGAGTTCCTCTCCGGGCGGGTCATCCTCGCCACGGGCCACTCCGCGCGCGACGTCTACCGGATGCTGCATCGCCACGCGATCCCGTTGCTCCCGAAAGCGTTCGCCGTGGGCCTGCGGCTGGAACATCCCCAGGAGCTGATCGACCGCCTCCAGTACCATCACGCGGGTGGCCGCGGGGATTTCCTTCCCGCCGCCGAGTACAACTTCGCCGTGCAGGTGGACGGGGGAAGCGTCTACTCCTTCTGCATGTGCCCCGGCGGCGTGGTCGTCCCGGCCTGCACCTCCCCCGGCCAGCAGGTAGTCAACGGGATGTCCTCCTCGAGCCGGAACACCCCCTGGGCGAACGCGGCGATCGTCACGCGGGTCGGGGAGGCGGAACTGGAAACCCTGCGACACCCCGGCCTTTTCGGTGGCATGGAATTCCAGGAGCGCCTGGAGGAAGAGGCGTGGCGGAGGGGCGGGGGCAACCTGCTGGCCCCGGCGCAACGCCTGACGCGCTTCCTGGAGGGGAAAAGCGACACGGGGCTGCCGCGCGCGTCGTACAAGCCGGGGGTGACCCCCTCGCCGATCCACGAGTGGTTTCCCCCCTTGCTCCGCGACCGCCTGCGCGAGGGCCTCTCGCGTTTCGGGCGAAAAGCGCGCGGCTTCATCACGGGCGAGGCGCTCCTGCTGGGCGTCGAGACGCACACCTCCTCCCCGCTCCGCGTCCCGCGCGACGCGACGCGCCTGACGCACCCCTCGGTCGAGGGCCTTTACCCGTGCGGCGAGGGCGCCGGTCACGCCGGCGGCATCGTCTCCGCCGCGATGGACGGCGAGAACGTCGCATCGGCCATTGATTAAAGCAATTAAAACGACGGTCAAACAACGCAAAAACAACCACCGGGTAGTGCAACAAGGAGCACGCGCCGGTTTTTAATGACTGAAAACGGGGATGAATCGCCCCGAAACGCGTTGATCTTGCCTTTGTTATTAAAAAAATCCCCTCTTCCTCGTTTTTTTAACCGGAAAGTTTTTTTTAGACGGGAAAAGACTTACATTTGCCTTACTATATGATTAAAGTAATTCATTTAAACCCTAATCTCACAGTGTATGAATAAAACTCAATTGATCGATGCCATTGCCGAAAAGGCTGGTTTAAGTAAAGTGGACGCGAAGAAAGCCCTGGAGGCATTCGTCGCCGTGGTCGGTGAAACGCTCGAGAACAACGAAAAAGTTGTTTTAGTCGGTTTCGGTTCCTTCTCGATTTCCGAGAGGAGCGAGAGAAATGGAAGGAATCCGCAGACCGGACAAGGGATACGGATTCCGGCCAGGAAAGTGGTAAAGTTTAAACCGGGGGTTGACCTGTCTTGCAAGGTTTAAACAATTAGAAGGTGATGAAAAGAAGAGGGTGTCCACGCGGGACGCCCTCTTCTTCGTTACGGGCGGGCGCGATAACTACAAGTCGATCGCCTCGCCGCTCCCGTTATCCCCGTCACCCCTGGCGCCCGCGGCCTCGCGGCAAGCCCGCCCCGCGCCGGGACGGCGTGCCGACGACTGGCAAGAGATCGTCCCGTGCGCGAGATGGCGTGCCGACGACTGGCGACAGACCGTCCCGCGCGCTCGCGACGGTCTCGCGCCCTGGCGGGTGGGAAGCGAGGATGACGGGAAGTGATGTCGTCACGATTTTTCACGTTCAAATAGCGAGTAAAAATACTCTTGTTTCGTGTATTTACGGTTTCTTGAGACGGGGAAAGTTTCTCGCGCGCTCGCGTGAGACTTTCCCGGTGTGGGAAACCCTGTCGCGCATGCGCGTGGGACTTTCCCAGTGTTAAGATGTGTCTCGCGTTACGACGAGAGACTTTCCCAGTGTGGGAAACCTTCTCGCGCGCTCGCGACAGACTTTCCCGCACTGGGAAACCTTCACGCGCGCTGACGAGAGGCTTTCCCAGCGTGGGAAACCTTGTCGTCATCTCGCGAGAGACTTTCCTACGCGTGGGAAACCTTCTCGC
>JAIRKS010000187.1 GCA_031259905.1 Odoribacteraceae bacterium | reverse complement strand
ACCACTTCGACCTGCTGGGCATCCGCTCCGAGCACGACCTGATGAACGCCGGTCTCGCCCGCTACGGCGAGGAGAATCTCGCCTGGAGCGCCGACGACGTGAAGGGATTCACGAGGATACTCTCCATGCCGCTGCGCGCGCACGCTGGAGTCAACGGGGAGGAGGTATGAAGAAGGTTATCGTTGGGATCGCCGGGGCCGCGGGCTACACGGGAGGGGAACTGGCGCGCCTGCTGCGCCTTCACCCTGCCGTCGAGACGCGCTACCTGGAGAGCCGGTCGCGACGGGGAGAACGTGTCGACGCGGTGCACGACGATCTCGTCGGCGAGGAACGCGTCTTCTCGGACATGGATCTCGACGCGGTTGACGTGCTCTTCCTCTGCGGCGGGCACGGCTTCGCCACCCGGTTTCTCGAGGAACGGGACGTGCCGGCGCGCGTCCGGGTGATCGATCTCGGGAACGATTTCCGGACGGGAGGAGCGGGAGGGTTCGTCTACGGCCTCCCCGAATTGTACCGGGAGGAGATACGGCAAGCGCGCCGTGTTGCTAATCCCGGATGCTTCGCCACCGCGATCGAACTGTCCCTCCTCCCGCTCGTCGCTGCCGGGAAGGGTGACAGGGAGTTTACCCTCTTCGGCGTGACCGGCTCTACCGGCGCGGGACAACAGCCCTCGCCCGAAACCCACTTCAGCTACCGCGCGCAAAATTTCTCCAACTACAAGGTGTTTACCCACCAGCACCTCGCCGAGGTGAGCGAGACGATGAGGCGGGCCGGGGCCAACGCGCCCGACATCGCCTTCGTTCCGTCACGCGGCGCGCACGCCAGGGGGATTATCGTGAACGCGGTATTCCGGGATGATACCCCGGCGGTTGTCCTCGAAGAGCTTTACCGCGACTATTACCGCGCGTCTCCCTTTACCGTTGTCCGCGACGCGCCGCTACACCTCAAGCAGGTGGTGAATACCAATTACTGTTTCCTGCACGTCCAGCAGCACGAGGGGAAGGTGCTCGTCACCGCCGTCCTCGACAACCTCCTGAAGGGGGCCGTCGGGCAGGCCGTCCAGAACATGAACCTGATGCTCGGTATAGAGGAAACGACGGGACTATTATTAAAAGCAAGCTATTTCTAAATGCTATTCAAGGTATATAACCAGATGGACATCGAGCCGGTGGAAGCCGCCGGCTGTTGGATACGCGACAAGCGAGGGAAGAAATACCTCGACTTGTACGGGGGGCATGCCGTGATCTCTATTGGTCACTCCCACCCACGCTACGTCGAGCGCGTCACGCGACAGCTCCGCGCGATCGGCTTCTACTCTAACGCCGTCGTCAACCCGCTCCAGGAAGAACTCGCCGCGCGGCTCGCCGTCGTCTCCGGGTGCGACGGCTACGCTCTCTTCCTCTGCAACAGCGGGGCCGAGGCCAACGAGAACGCGCTCAAGCTCGCCTCGTTCGTCACCGGGCGCGACGCCATCCTCGCCTGCCGCGGCGCCTTCCACGGGCGCACCAGCGCTGCCGTCGCCGTCACCGACCAGCCTGCCATACAAGCGCCCCTCAACAAGTCGCACGCCGTTTCGTTCGTTGATCTCGACGACGTCGCCGCCTTGACGGCCCTCCTCGCCTCGTGCCGGTACGCCGCCTTTATCGTCGAGGGGATACAGGGCGTCGGCGGCATCCGCGTACCCTCCCCCGCGTTCCTGCAGGCGGCCCGCGCGGCCTGCGACGATACCGGCACGCTCCTCGTTCTCGACGAGATACAGTCGGGACACGGGAGAAGCGGTAAGTTCTTCGCCTTCCAGCACGCCGGCACGCGTCCCGACATCATTTCGATGGCAAAGGGGATGGGGAACGGTTTCCCCGTCGCCGGGATTCTCGTGAACGAGGCGATCCCCGCCCGCGAGGGAATGCTCGGCACGACCTTCGGGGGGAATCACCTCGCGTGTGCCGCCGCGCTCGCCGTCCTCGACGTGATCGAGGAGGAAGGGCTTGTCGAACATGCCGCCGCGCTCGGCAAGGAACTCCTCCGGCAACTCGGGAGAGAGGAAGGCGTCATCGAGGCGCGCGGCAAGGGGCTGATGATCGGTGTCGATATAGATATCCCTCACGCGATCTTTCGCCGGCGATTGCTGCGCGATCACGGCATCATTACCGGTTGCAGCGGGAAGAATACCCTGCGATTGCTCCCGCCTCTCCCCATCTCCCGCGAGGAGATCGAATTGTTCCTGGTGGCTTTCCGGGAAACCATGCAAAACTTGACAAGTGAAAGAGATGAACTGTACCGTAATTAAAATAGGAGGGAGATTCGTGGAAGACGCCACGCTGCTCCATCGCCTGGGTGCCCGTTTAGCCGCGTACCCCGGGCTATTCGTCGTGGTACACGGGGGCGGCGTGATTGCCGACAAGCTATGTCGTTCGCTGTCGATCCCGAAGAGGATGATCGCCGGGCGGCGGGTCACCGACGAGGCCACGTTACGCGTCACCGTCATGGCCTACGCCGGGTGGGTCAACAAGAGCATCGTCGTCTCCCTGCAACGCCTCGGGATCAACGCCTGCGGGTTATCCGGTTGCGACGAGCGGCTGGTCATCTCCTCGCCGCGGCCGGTCGGGGAGATCGACTGGGGACACGTCGGCGACATCAAGCGGGTAGACGCGCACGCCCTCGCTCGCTTCATCAACCGCGGGGTCATCCCCGTGATCTCCCCCATCACCCTCGGCACGAACGGGCAACTGCTTAATTCCAACGCCGACCACGTCGCTGCTGCCATCGCCGGGGCGCTCACTCACTTCTACACCGTCGACCTCGTCTTTTGCGTCGACACGGGGGGCGTGCGCGTCGACCCCGACAACCCGGACATCGTCCTCCCCTCCCTGACGAGGAGCGATCGCGAGAGGCTCGTCAGCCAGGGGATTGTCAGCGGCGGCATGATTCCCAAGCTCGATAACGCGTTCCACGCGCTCGACAACGGCGTCTGTTCGGTGCGCTTCGTCCACCCGGACAACCTCGAGGACGAGGCGAGCGGAACGAGAATCCTTGCATCATGAACCTGGACGAGGTCATCCGCCTCCTCGGGCGAATCATCGAGATTCCCTCCTTCAGCACGGGGGAACAACGCGTGGCGAGCCTTATCGAGGAGGTGATCAGGCAGCACGGTCACGCGCCGCAACGAAAGGGGAACAATGTCTGGGTACGCGCCCACGGCTTCTCCCCGGACAAGCCCACCATCCTCCTCGACGCTCACCTTGACACCGTCAAGCCGTCCGGCGAGTGGCTCACCGATCCCTTTACCCCCGTCGAGCGCGACGGCAAGATCACCGGCCTCGGCAGCAACGACGACGGCGCGAGCCTCGTTTCCCTCCTCGCCGTCTTCCTTCGCCTTGCCTGCCGCGAGCGTCCTTACAACCTCATCTTCTCCACCTCCGCCGAGGAGGAGAATACCGGCGAGTGGGGCATACAGTCCATCCTCCCGGAACTCGGGCGCGTCGACCTCGCGATCATCGGGGAACCGACCGGGATGCACCCCGCCATCGCCGAAAAGGGTCTCATGGTGCTCGACTGCGTCGCCCGCGGCGTTGCCGGTCATGCCGCCCGCGACGAGGGCGTCAACGCCATCCACGCCGCGCTCCCCGACATTGCCTGGTTTCGCGACTACCGTTTCGCGCGCGTCTCCCCGCTTCTCGGGCCGGTCAAGATGACCGTCACCGTCGTTTCCGCCGGCAGCCTCCACAACGTCGTCCCCGCCGAGTGTCGCTTTGTCGTTGACACGCGGGTCAACGAGCTATACGCTAACGAGGAGGTGCTCGACGTCATCCGCCGACACGTCGCCTGCGAGGTCACTCCCCGTTCCACCCGCCTCCGCTCCTCCTCCATCGACCGCTCCCACCCCGTCGTCCGGCGATGCGAGGCCCTCGGTCGCGTGCCTTACGGTTCGCCGACGACCTCGAACCAGGTCGTCATCCCCTACACCTCCGTCAAGATCGGGCCGGGAGACAGCTCCCGCTCGCACACCGCCAACGAGTACATCCTCGTCGACGAGATCAGGGAGGGCATCGAGATCTACGAGAAAATGTTGAACAATCTAATCCTGTAACACGTGAAACTTTGGGACAAAGGGTACGAAATTGACCGCTTTACCGAACTGTTTACCGTCGGGCGCGACAGGGAACTCGATCCCCTCCTCGCCCGCGCCGATATCATCGGGAACATCGCGCACGCCCGCATGTTGCGCGCCATCGGCTTGCTCGCCGCCGACGAGGAGCAGGCGCTCGTCGACGCTCTCCGCGACATCTACCGCGACGTCGAGGGCGGCCGCTTCTCCATCGACCCCGGCGTCGAGGACATCCACTCGTGCATCGAGTTTATCCTCGCGCGACGCCTCGGCGACGCCGGGAAGAAGATCCACGCCGGGCGCTCGCGGAACGACCAGGTGCTTCTCGATCTCAAGCTCTTTACCCGTCACGCGCTCTTCGCCCTGCTCGACCGCGTCGAGGCCCTCTTTGACCTGCTCCTCGAGCGCGCCGACGAGGGGAGGGAGATACTCCTTCCCGGCTACACGCACCTGCAGATCGCCATGCCCTCGTCCTTCGGTCTCTGGTTCGGGGCGTATGCCGAATCCCTCGCCGAGGATCTCGTCCTGCTCAAGGCGGCGCGCGACGTGGTGAACACCAACCCGCTCGGCACCGGCGCCGGCTACGGCTCGTCTATCCCGCTCGACCGCCGGCTGACCACCCGTCTCCTCGCCTTCGACGACCTCGCCTACAACCCCGTCCACGCCCAGATGCAACGCGGGAAGATGGAGCAGACCGTCCTCTTTGCCCTCTCCCGCGTGGCGCTCACCGTCGGTCGCCTCGCCGCCGACGCCTGCCTCTTCGCGTCCCCCAACTTTGGCTTCATTACCCTCCCCGATCGCTACACTACCGGCTCCAGTATCATGCCGCACAAGAAGAATCCCGACGTCTTCGAGTTGACGCGCGCCCACTGCAACCGCCTGCAATCGCTCCCCGCGCAGGTCGGCATGATCGCCGCCAACCTCACCTCCGGCTACTTTCGCGACATGCAGCTTGTCAAGGAGACTTACCTCCCCGCTTTCGCCGAGCTGGACGACTGCCTTTGCATGATCACGCTCGTCCTCCGCGAGATCGTCCTCTCCCGCGACATCCTCGACGACGACCGCTACCGCTACCTTTTCACCGTCGAGGAGGTCAACCGCGCGGTCGCCGCCGGCGTGCCCTTCCGCGAGGCGTACCGGGAGGTGGGCGACAGGGTGCAGCGCGGCGAGTTCTCCGTCACCGACCGCCAACTCCACCACCTCCACGAGGGAAGCATCGGCAATCTCTGCCTCGACCGCGTCCGCGACAAGTTCGCCCGCGGGATGTCCGGCTGGAATATCCCCGCCATCCGCGCCGCCGAGCAAGCCTTGCTCGGGTAAAACAAGGGCACGCGAAAAAACAGTCAACATTTAGGAGGTGATTGTTTTTTGGTAAGGAAAAACGCGTTACATCCGCCCCGTGAACAAAAAACCACGAAACATAATACACCAAACGAAGACTACAAATGAACGATCAGCTGTCAGGGAAGTAGGCTACTCTTATAAGAGAAGTAGGCTACTCTTGTCAGGGAAGTAGACTTCTCTTGTCAGGTAAGTAGACTTCTCTTGTCAGGTAAGTCGCCCTCCCTTGTCAGGTAAGTCGCCCTCCTTGTAAGGTAAGTCGCCTCCCCTTGTCAGGGTTGCCGCCTTCCCTTATCAGGGTTGCCGCCTTCCCTTATCAGGGTTGCCGCCCTCCTTGTCAGGGTTGCCGCCTCCCCTTGTCAGGGTTGCCGCCTCCTCTTGTAAGAGTTGCCGCCTCCTCTTGTAAGAGTTGCCGCCTCCTCTTATAAGAGTTGCCGCCTCCTCTTGTAAGAGTTGCCGCCTCCTCTTATAAGAGTTGCCGCCTC
>JAIRKS010000158.1 GCA_031259905.1 Odoribacteraceae bacterium | reverse complement strand
GAGAGGAGGGCCTCGTCGAGGAAGCGGGTGGCCTCTTCGCGGGAGCGGTTGACGCAGTCCTCGATGGAAAGACCGAAGAAATAGTTGCCGGTGATGTAAATCCCGGAGCGACGCGTCGCGGCGAGCAGGCGGGCGGCGAGGTTGACGTGCTCGACGCGTGGCGAGGGGAGGGCGTGGCGCGCGTGCCATGTCTCGACGATCGCGCCGGGGGGGATGCCGGCGAGGGCACGCGCGGCGGAGAGTTGCTCGCCGGGGGAGAGGCGGCCCGCGGCGGCGTGGAGCGTGAAGCCGCGGTAGAGGGGTTGGCCGACCGGGTCGGCGGAGACGATCGAGAAGTAATCGTCGCCGAGGGGGATGACGCCGGAGAAGGGGGGGGCGAGTAGCTCTTCCCGTCGCGCGACGAGGGAGAGGGAGTCGACGCGGGCCACCGGGACGGTGGCGAGGAGCGCGGCGGCGGCCGGGGCGACGTCGTGCAGGAGGGCGGCAGCCGTCGCGGGGTCGACGGCGAGGGCGACGGCGCGGGAACGGTAGGCGCGACCGGTGGCGGTCTCGACGATGTATCCCGCGTCGCCGTCGCGACGGATGGCGGTGGCGGCGTCCGAGGTCGCGACGGGTATTCCGGAGCGCTCGATGACGCGCTCGACGAGCGGTTGTAATCCCCCGTCGAAGGTCCATTTCCGGGGGAACTCCTTGTCGCGTTCCTTTCTTTTCTTGAGGAGCATGGCCGCGGGGTAGTCACCGGCCTCCTGGCAGATGACGGCGCGGAAGGCGCGCGAGAAGACGCGATCGTATGCGCGCGCGCCGAGGACGCGGCGGTAGTAGTCGTTGACGCTCTTGCCTTGCTTCGAGAGGAAGAGGGCTTTCGTCCCGTTGAGGCAGATGGAGAGGAGCGGGAGGGAGGGGAAGAGGGGCGCGAGCCGGCCCTGGCGGTCGAGGAGGTAAGGGAGGCGCGCGAGCGGGCGGATGCCGGCGGTGATCCCGAGTTCGCGGGTGATGGCGAGGAGGGAGGTGTAGCCGTTATAGCAGGTATGCGCCCCGGCCTCGACGCGGAAGCCGTCGCGGGTGACGCGGGTCTGGAGCCTGCCGCCGGCGCGGTCTTCTTTTTCGATGACGAGGGGGCGTTTGCCGGCGGCGCCGAGGTGGCGCGCGAGGGATATGCCGCTGATCCCTCCCCCGATGACGATGCAGTCGACGGGGTTCACGGGTTAGAAGTCGATGGTGATGCCCGCGTCGACGGTGAACGGGCGACCGGCCTGGGCGTAGGAGGCGCGGAGTTGCGCGATGTCGAAGCGGTAGACGGCGTATCGCGCGTCGAGGATGTTGGCGGCGCGGAGGGAGAAGGTGACGCGGTGAAGGCGGAGCGACGCGCTGGCGTCGAGGAGGGAGTAGGGAGGTTGTCGTTCGAGGTTGTCTTCTTGCCAGAATATCCTGCCGGTGCCGGTGTAGCGTGCGCCGAGTTGTATTTCGGGCAGGCGCGGGGGGAGGGTGTAGGTGATGCCGGCGGAGAGGGTGGCGTCGGGGACGCGCGGGACACGGTTGCCGTCGTATCGCTCGCCGGTGGTGGTGTTGTAGAGGTAATCCTTGAAGCGGGCGTCGGTGTACCCGATGTCGAGGTCGATGTCGAGGCGTTCGACGGGGGAGATGTCGAGCGATACCTCGACGCCGCGCGAGAAGGAGCGCCCGGCGTTGCGGACGAGGCTGCCGCTGGTGCCGTTGGGGAGGGTGATGATTTGCGTGATTTGTTGCCCGTGCCAGTCGATATGGAAGAGGGCGACGGCGAGGGAGGCGCGCGGGGGGAGGTGTAGCTTGTATCCTGCCTCGTAGTTCCAGCTGGTTTCGGGGCGGAAGACGCGTTCGTCGTCGTTGCTGAAGGTGGCGTTGAAGCCGCCTGTTTTGTATCCCTTGGCGATGGAGAGGTAGAGTGTTTGCCCGCCGCGGGAGTAGCCGAGGGAGATCTTGGGGAGTAGCTCGAGGAAGCGGAGGGTGACGGGGGCGGCGACGACGGTGTCGACGCGGGAGGTCTGGCGGGCGACCTCGTGATCGACGCGCAGCCCGGCGGAGAGGGAGAGTCCGGGGAGGGGGAGGTTGTCGAGGGTGGACTGGTGGTAGGCGGCGATGCCGCGGGTGAAGTGCTGGTGTAGGGAGACGGTGCGGGCACCGGTGGGGCGCGTGAAGACGTTGACGGTTTTGTCGAGCCATTGCGCGAAGGCGAAGATGCCGGAGACTTGCCGGTAGTTGTCGTGCCGGTCGACGCGGGCGATGAGTTCCTGCGAGACGGCGCGCTGGCCCTGTACCTGGGTGGCGAAGAAGAAGGGATCGGGCGAGAAGTCCTGGTCGACGGCCTGCTTGTCCTTGAAGTACTGGTAGCCGGTGACGGCGCGGAACGGCCCGGCGGCGAGCGTGTACCCGGCGACGAACATGTCGCGGGCGTAAGAGCCTTGTTCATCCTGTTCGGGCGGGTTGATTTTCCCTTCCGTGATCTTCCCGTAGGGGTATCCTTGTTGGCGGGATCTCTCGGCGGCGAGGTGGAGGTCGGAGCGGGTGGTAGCGCGGTGGAGCAGCTGCAGGCGGGCGCGGGCGGAGAGGTCGTCGCGCGTGCCGGAGAGTTCCCCGTCGTGTCGGTCGCGGACGTAGCCGTCGCGGTGGGTGTAGTTGCCGGCGACGGAGAGGGCGGCACGCGGGTGGAGGCGGTAGGCGCCGGAGGCGGAGGCGCTAACGTGCCGGTGGTTTCCCCCCAGGAGGCTGGCGGACGCGCCGGTGTCCCGGAGGGGGGAGCGGGTGGTGACGTGGATGATTCCTGCCATCGTGTTGCGCCCGTACATGGTGCCTTGCGGCCCGCGGGCGATCTCTACGGAGGCGATGTCGAGGAGGTGGAAGTCGAAGGAGGTGGCGTCGAAGTATGGCACGCCGTCGACGTATAGCCCCACTGCCGGCGAGCCTGTCCGGGAGCCTATCCCGCGGATGTAGACGGGGGAGTTGAGCTTCGACCCGTAGTCGGGCATGTACAGGTTGGGGACGCGCGAGGCGAGTTGCTTGAGCGAGCGAACGCCGTCCCGGTCGAGTTCCCTGGAGGTGAGGGTCGAGATGGCGGCGGGTGTTCGTTCGCGCGGCGCGGTCTCCTTGGCGGAGATGACGACCTCGTCGAGGTGGAGGGTGAGGGTGTCGCTCGCGCCCTGGGCGAAAGCGTCCACGGTGCACCACGAGAGGATGCACGCGATGGTGATGAGGTGTGTGTTCACGTGATTTTTTTTAATTGTTAGGTACAAGGTAACGCGTCGGGCACGACCGCCGGGGATTGTTTGTTAGCGGACGAGGGGGAAGACGCGCGTCGTGTCGTCGGCCCACGCGGAGTAGCGGATCTTGCCCCCGTTGACGTACCCGATCCTGTACTGCCGGCGGGTATCTCTCGTTCCCTCGACGCGTTCGACGTCGAGTTCGAGGGCATTGTCGCCGCGCCGCGAGACGGTGAAGCGATGGAGGGCGAAGTCGCCGTTCTTGTAGCCGTAGCCGTCGCCATCGTCGTCGTAGAGAAGACCGGTAGCCGTCCCGTCGTCCGCGGGATTAACGAGCAGCGTGATGGAGTCCGTGGTGTACTCGACCGTGGATTGTATGACCTTGTTGACGGGGATGACGGCCCCGGGACGGATGGCGAGCAGCGGCTGGTAGCCGTCGTCCTCGTCTTCCTCCAGGCGGAAGTTTTCCCACGCCCCGCGCGGTAGCCGGGGGGCTTTGGCCCAGCGCGGCACGATCACGAGATCCTGTCCCAGCAGGAACGCCTGTTCCTCGCGCCTCAGGGAGGTGTCCCGCGTGTCGGCGAAGAAGAGGGGGCGCGCGACGGGTAGCCCCGTGACGGATGCCTCGCGGAAGAGCGTGTAGAGGTAGGGGAGCAGCATGTAGCGACGGTTGATGGCCCTCCGCGAGACGTTCTCGATCTCCTCGCCGAAGGCCCACGGCTCCTGGTCGGCGGAATTCTGGACGCTGTGGTTGCGCGCGAAGGGGTAGTAGACGCCGACGGCCATCCAGTGCGCGAGGAGGTCGCGACGGGCGCTGCCGCCGAACCCGCCGATGTCGGCCCCGTTGAAAGGCTGCCCGGAGAGACCGAGGTTGAGGGTCATCGGGATGGACATCCTGAGGTGTTCCCACCTGGAGGCGTTGTCTCCCGACCATGTGGCGGCGTATCGTTGCCCGCCGATGTAGTTGGCGCGAGAGAGGACGAAGGGGCGTTTGCCCGGGCGGTATTTCATGAGCGCTTCCCGCGTGGCTTTCACCATGAGCATGCCGTAGAGGTTATGGTATCGCGCGTGAGGCCCTGGAGGGAGTACGCCGCCGCCGCGGTGGAGGTTGTCCTCCGGCATGGTGTGCGATTCGACGCGGAAGACTGCCGGCTCGTTCATGTCGTTCCACACGCCGTCGATGCCCGTGGAGAGGAAATCCTCGTAGAGGCCCGTCCACCATTCCCTCGTCTCCGGTCGCGTGAAATCCGGGAAGGCGCACGCGCCGGGCCACACGGGGCCGTTAAACTCGCGGCCGTCCTTGTCCTTGACCCAGTGATCGCCGTCCGTTCCCTGGCGGTACACGTCGTACAGGCTATCCTTCTTGATCCCCGGGTCGATCATGTACACGGCCTTGAAGTCACTCTCGTGCAGGTAATCGTTCAGCGCCGCCGGCTCCGGGAAGCGGGCGGGGTCGAAGGTGAAGACGCGGAAACCGTCCATGTAATCGATGTCCATCCAGATCACGTCGCAGGGGATGTTCCTTTTCCTGAACTCGTCGGCGATCTCCTTGACGCGCGCGTCGGGGAAGTACGACCAGCGGCTCTGCTGGAATCCCAGCGCCCATAGCGGCGGCATCTCGATCTTCCCGGTCAACTCGCCGAGGGCCTTGACGACGCTCGCCGGGTCGTCCCGTTCGATCACGAGGACGCGGGGAGCCGGCCCTTCGGTGGTGACGAGCGTGGTGTCGGAGAGGGTGATCTCGAGCCGCCAGGGGCTGTCGACGAGAATCCCGAACGAGCTGCCGTCGGGACGAACGCCGAGAATCCAGGGGTGCGACTGGTAGAGGTTTTTCCCCTCGTTGAGGGCGTAGACGTAGTTGTCCAGGTTCCACGTCGTGGTGCTGGTGCCGTTGCGACGCAATGCCCCGACGACTTCACCCGTGCCGTAGAGATCGACGTCCTTGCCGACGGGGATGGTGATCACGTTTTTCCCTTGCTCGACGCTGAAAAGGGGTTTCACTTTCCATCCCCGCGGGAGAGTACCGGTGCGCGATGGCTCGGCGACGAGGGCCAGCGAGGGGAGTAACCCGACGCTATCGAACGTCGCGGGGTAGAAAACAGCGATCCCCGCGCCGCACGCGTGGGAACGATCGTCCGCGCGACACGCGTGGAGAAAAAAGGCGGTGACGAAAGCCGCGACCGCCAGCAGGAGAGAAGAATGTTTTTTCATCAAAAAATCTTGTTTCAAAGTAAGCGAACGCGAAGATAACCGGGTTTTCTTGTTTTCAAAAGAATCCGGGGGAATCCGCCAGGGCAAACGCGCCTGCATGTGCCGGGGTTTCTCAGGAAATAACCGCTACCCGCCGCCGCGCGATTGGCTGCCGGCATTGCTTTGTCTACCGTAGACAGAGCAATGTCTACGCTAGACAGAGCAATGTCTACGCTAGACAAAGCAATG
>JAIRKS010000224.1 GCA_031259905.1 Odoribacteraceae bacterium | reverse complement strand
CTTAAAGTTACGGGCACCGTACTTAAAGTTCCTGGCACCGTACTTAAAGTTACGAGCATCGTACTTAAAGTTATGGATACCGTACTTAAAGTTCCGGACACCGTACTTAAGTTCTCTGGCACGCCCCCCGTGAATCCAGCGAACGTGATCCGGCAAGGAGATCCCCGTCGCGAGAGAAAAAACACGCGGCGGGGAGATCCCGCCGGGCGGCGCGCGTCGTGCCTTGCGCGGGGTGAAAAATAGCGTACCTTTACGGGACTTATATAAATATGGATGTACCAGGTAACAATAATAAAATAGAATCACATGGAAAATTTTGACTACTACAACCCCGTGCAGGTGCTGTTCGGGAAGGGAAAGATCGCCGCGATCGAGCAACTCGTCCCGCGGGACGCGAAAGTCATGCTGACGTACGGCGGCGGCAGCATCAAGCGTAACGGCGTGCACGAGCAAGTGACCCGCGCGTTGCGGCATCACGACGTGACGGAGTTCGGCGGCATCGAGCCGAACCCGCGCTACGAGACGCTGATGAAGGCCGTCGAGCAAGCGCGACGGGAGGAGGTCGGTTACCTGCTGGCCGTCGGCGGCGGGTCGGTGATCGACGGGACAAAGTTCATCGCGGCGGCGGCGCGTTACCGGGACGGCGACCCGTGGGAGATCGTCTCCCGCGGCGCGCGCGTCGACGACGCCTTGCCGCTCGCGTCGGTGCTCACGCTGCCGGCCACCGGGTCGGAGATGAACAGCAACAGCGTCATCACGCGGGAAAAGACGCGGGAAAAGTTGTCGTTCAGCTCGCGCCGCGTCTTCCCGCGTTTCTCCGTGCTCGACCCCGAGACGACCTTCTCGCTGCCCCCCCGCCAGCTGGCCAACGGCGTCATCGACGCCTTCGTGCACGTGATGGAACAGTACTACACCACCGGCACGGGCGACGCGATACAGGATCGCTTCGCGGAGGGAATCCTCGAAACGTTGATCGAGCTGGGGCCGCGGCTGGTGAACGAGCAGCCGGAGTACGCCTCCCGCGCCACGTTCACGTGGGCGGCGACGATGGCACTGAACGGGCTGATCGGGTGCGGCGTGCCGCAAGACTGGTCGTCGCACCACGTGGGCCACGAGCTGACGGCCTTCCACGGCCTGGATCACGGCGTGACGCTCGCCATAGTCCTGCCCGGCATCATGCACGCGACCGCCGCGAGCCGTCGCGGGAAGCTCCTGCAGTACGCCGCGAGGGTCTGGAACATCGACCCCGCGTCGCCCCGCGCCGGCGAGCTGGCGATCGAGCGGACGGAGGAGTTCTTCCGCTCGCTGGGCGTCAAGACGCGCCTCTCGGAGCACGGCATCGGCATGGAAACGATCGAGCGAATCGTCAACCGCTTCCGGGAAAGAGGAGAGAGCGCGCTGGGCGGGATCCCCGACGTGCACGCGGGAAACGCGCGGGAGATACTCGTGTCGAGGCTCTGAGGCATGGCTTCCACGCTGAAAATATACAAGGCATCCGCCGGGTCGGGGAAAACGTTCGCGCTGACGATGGAGTTCTTCAAGATCGTCTTCGCCGCGCCCGCGGAGTACAAGAACGTGCTGGCCGTGACCTTCACGAACAAGGCGACGGGAGAGATGAAGTCGCGCGTCGTGAAGGAATTGCACAAGCTGGCGCGGGGCGAGGAGAGCGCCTACAAGCAGGAGCTGGCCGCCGCGCTGCTCCTCTCCGACGAGCAGCTGAAGGCGCGGGCCAACGCCCTGCAAACGGCCATCCTGCACGACTACGGCCGGTTCTCCGTGACCACCATCGACCAGTTCTTCCAGCGCCTGCTCAAGGGATTCGCCCGCGAGCTGGGCATCTTCACCGGCTACAACGTCGAGCTGGACACCGGCTACGTCCTCTCGCGGGCCGTCGACCGGCTCGTGCAGCGCGCGGGCGAGGACAAGGAACTCGGCCGGTGGATCACCGAGCTAATGGAGAGGAACGTCGAGGACGCGCGCTCGTGGAACGTCCGCGAGAAGATCCTCGCGCTGGGACGGGAACTGTTCGGCGAGACCTACAAGCTGCTCGACGAGCGCTTGCTCGAACGGTTCGCCGACAGGGAGTTTCTCGCGCGATACCGCCGCTTCCTGGACGAGATCATCGCGACGCACGAGGAACGCCTCCGGGAGACCGGCGAGAAAGGATGCCGCGCGATGGAGGATGCAGGGCTTGCACCGGGCGATTTCAAGCGAGGGGCGCGCGGGTTTATCTCGCTCTTTGCCCGCGCGAGGGAGGGCGTGCCCGACGCGATCTCGGCAACCGCCCGCGCGACCGTGGACGCGCCGGAAGAGTGGACGGCCAGGCAACAAGACAGGGCGATCGTGGAGCGCGTGCAGGAGGCGTACCCCGTCCTGAACAGCTTGCTGAAGGAGCTTGTCGCGCTGTACGACGCCGGGAACAAGGCGTACCGCTCGGCCGGTCTCCTGCAATCGAACCTCTACCTGCTGGGGATACTGAACGATCTCTACCGCGAGGTGCGGGCGCACTGCGAGGAGGACGGCGTGATGCTCCTGAGCGACACGACGCACTTGTTGAACTTGCTCATCGGCGGGAACGACGTCTCGTTCCTCTTCGAGAAGTGCGGCAATTTTTACCACCACGTCATGATCGACGAGTTTCAGGATACCTCGACGTTGCAATGGGCTAACTTCCGCCCGCTGGTGGCGAACACGCTCGCGAACGGCGGGAAGGCGATGCTCGTGGGCGACGTGACGCAGAGCATCTACCGCTGGCGGAACGGCGACTGGCGCCTGCTGGCCGGCGGCGTGGAGGAGGAGTTCAAGACGTTCGGGGTCGACCTCGCGTCGCTCGATCGCAACTGGCGGGGACGCCGCGAGATCGTGGAGTTCAACAATCTCTTCTTCCGGGAGGCCTCCCGGCAACTGTCCGTCCTCTTCGACGAGGAGTTCGGGACAGGCGATAACCCCTTCTCGCGGGCCATCACCGGCGCGTACGACGGCCTGGAGCAGGAGACGCGCCGCGAGGGACAAGGGTTTGTCGAGATCCACTTCAGCGCGCGGGAGGACGAGGAGGAGAGCAACGAGGAGATCATGGAGCGGGTGACGGCCGCGATCCGTGACGCCACCGCGCGCGGCGTCCCCCTGAAAGATTGCGTCATCCTCGCGCGGACGGCGGCAGAGGGAGCGCTCGTCGCCGATTACCTGATGGAGTACAACAAGCAGGAGGACGACGCCGCGGCCAGGATACCCTTCGTCTCCAACGACTCGCTTTTCATCGCCTCCTCGCCGCTCGTGAAGTTGATCGTGAACGTGCTCCGCTACATCGCCGAGCCGTTCGACGAGATCAATCACGCGGCGCTACTCTATAATTACTACACCTTCGCGCGGGACGGCGACCCGTCGCGGCTCGACGACCTCTTCCGGTCGGTGCGCGACCCGCGCCGCGACGAGACATGGACGCCCGGCGTCGCGTGGCTGCACCGCCCGGTGAACCCGCTCGCCGGCTCGCTCTTCGAGGGAGTAGAGGAGATCATCCGTCGCCTCGGCCTGGGCGACAGGGAGGGAGAAGTGCCGTACCTCGTCGCCTTCCAGGACGCGGTGTTCGAGTACGAGGAGAGGCACGCGAACAGCATCCCGCTCTTCCTCGAATGGTGGGAAAAGGAGGAGGCAAAACGCGTGCTCCCCGCGCCAGAGGAGATCAACGCCGTCCGCGTCCTGACGATACACAAGTCGAAAGGACTGGAGTTCCAGGTCGTCATCCTGCCCTTCTGCTGCTGGGAACTGGACGCCACGCGACACGCCCGGCGCGTCTGGGGACGCAACCGCGAGGAGGGTTTCCGGCTGCTGGAGATGGCCCCGTTGAATTACTCGGCCCGCCTGAAGGATTCTTATTTTAGCGACGATTACCACGAGGAACACGTGAAATCGTACGTCGATAACCTGAACCTGCTGTACGTGGCCCTCACCCGCGCCGGCGACGAGCTGCACGTCTTCCCGCGCGCCCCGCGGTTCAACAAGGAGGGAAAGCCGGTGGACGTCGGCGCGCTCTGCTACCGCGTGCTGGAGGCCCTCGCCCTGCCCGGCTGGGACAAGGAGCAGGCGCGGCTGGTCAGCGGGCAACGGGGGCACGCGGGAAAGGACTCCCCTCCCCCGCCCGGGCTGCTGCGCCTGGAGAAGTACCCCGTCCACGAGCTGGAAGGACGCGTGAGCGTCCGCTACCGGCACGGGGAGTTTACCGGGGGAGAGCCCGGCGAGAAACGAAACACGCCCGTGAACGAGGGCAAGCTGCTGCACGAACTTTTCAAGCGGGTGGTCACGCGCGACGACGCCCGGCCCGCCGCACGTGCCCTCCGCGTCGAGGGGGTGATCCGCGAGGAGGAGGAGGAGATGTACGCGAGGCGGGTGGAGGAGTACGCGTGCCGCCCGGCTGTCGCCGCGTGGTTCGACGGCCGTTACCGCGTGATGAACGAACGGGATATCCTCCTCCCGTCAGGACGACGCGCGCGCCCCGACCGGGTGATGATCGACGGGGAAAACGTCATCGTCGTCGATTACAAGTTCGGACGAATGGTAACGGACGAGCACGCGGCGCAAGCACGACTGTACAGCGACACGCTCTCCCTCATGAGTTACCGGAATGTCTCCAGCTATCTCTGGTACGTGACCCTGGACAAGATCGTGCGGGTCGTGTAGCCGCTCCCGCGACGCGACTGTTAGCTATCAGGTCGATTAAATGTAACCGCCCGACATTGCCCCGTAATCACTCGACAGAGCTCCGTAATCACTCGACGGAGCTCCGTAATCGCTCGACGGAGCTCCGTAATCGCCCGACGGAGCTCCGTAATCGCCCGACGGAGCTCCGTAATCGCCC
>JAIRKS010000223.1 GCA_031259905.1 Odoribacteraceae bacterium | reverse complement strand
CCTTCACACGTAAAAATCCTTAAATCTTCAACCTGCTTCATGTTAGCTGTTTTATGATGGTGATCGTTCATTTGTAGTCTTCTTTTGGTACATTATGTTTCGTAGTTTTAAGTGTACGGGGCGAATGTAGCGCGTTTTTCTTTACCATGAAACAATCCCCCTCCATTTTTGACTATTTTTTTTCGCGTCCCCCCTCGTTTTGCCCGTTCGCGCCCCGTCCGCGCTCCCGGGACGAGCCTCCTGCCCGTCCCCGACCCTTGCACGGGCAGGCGCGGGGGGCTTGTTTGTTTTTTTTCTTTATAGTGTAATTGGTAACTTCGCGGCCGGAGGGGCGGGTATACCCGCCGTAATGTTGATGAAGGCAAATATAAAGATAAATAGATTTTTAGAGAGCGATGTTTCCTCGAAGATCCTCGCGTCGTTGAAAGAGGGCAGCCACGAGGCGTACGAGGAGATCTACCTCCACTACGTGGATAGCGTGCACCGCTTTATCGAACAATTGACGCGTTCCGGCGACACCGCGCGGGAAATTACCCAGGAGATATTCGTGCAGTTGTGGGAGAAACGGGACAAGATCGATCCCGCGCGCTCCTTCAAGGGATACTTGTTCACGATCGCCAGGAACGCCGTGATAAATTTCATCGAACACCAGAAGGTGCGCGGGAGATACCTCGATAGCACCCGGGATAACGACGAGTGCTCCGGACCTTCCGACGAGATGGTGATCGCCCGGGAAACCGCCCTGTTGATCGAGATCGCCGTCAGCCGGATGCCGAAACAACGGCAAAAGATCTTCCTGATGAGCCACGAGGAGGGGATGAGTACCGGGGAGATCGCCGGGCAACTTCGCGTCAGCAAGCATACCGTCGAGAGCCACCTCTCCACGGCCAGGAAGGAAATCAGGAAGATGCTCGGGTGAATGACTACAAGGCAAGGAGGGGCTTTTTCGCGCGGCCGGGAAATCGCTACCTTTGGAAAGTTTTTTTTGGAAGCCCGCGCGTCCCGGGCAAATCGTATAAACAAACACACTCCCGCGTGGAGGATAGAAACATGAAAGACAAACAAGAAAAAGTACCGGGGAATCGCCCGGGGACAAGAAAGATCGTCAACGCGTACCTCAAGGGAAAGTTGCCCGCCTCGCTGGCAATGAAGATCCGCGCGTGGCTGCTCGTCGATAACGAGAACCGCGCCGGGAAGGACGCGGCGCTGGAAGAGGCGTGGCATCGCGCCGTGCGGTACGAGAAGAGGCCGGGGCGACACGCCAGGGAAGCTTTCGAGGAGACGCGGGCACGCCTCTTCCCGGGAGAAACGAGGAGGAGAAGGATACCGGGATGGCGGCGGGTGGCGGCTGCCGCGGCAGTGTCGTTGTTCGCGGCGGGCGGGGTGACGTGGCTGGTGACGACGCGGGACGAGGGGACGAGGGAGACAATCGCGGTGGTCGAGACGAGCGGCGATTCCACGCGGCAGGTGCTGCTCCCCGACGGGACGAACGTGATATTGAACGCGAGGGGCGCGCTCGCGTACGATGATCCGCGTGCGGTAACGCTCGACGGCGAGGCGCTTTTCGAGGTGGTCAAGGGAGAGAGGCCGTTCGTGGTGACGGCGGGCGACGTCGTGGTGACGGTGCTCGGGACGACGTTCAACGTGGAGGCGTTCCCCGGCAGCGCGCGACTGAAGGTGACGGTGTTCGAGGGGAAGGTACGCGTCGAGGGGAAGGGCTGGAGTCGCGTGACGCGTGCCGGCGAGGAGCTGCTGCTGGATCTTTCCTCGGGGGAACGACGGGTGGCCGCCGTCGACACGACGGTGAAGCGCCCGGCGTGGTGCGCCCCCTCTCCCGCCTCGCTGACGGTATCGAGGTTCAGCGATATTCTATCCATGATAGCCGACCGCCACGGTGTCTCGATCGAGAACAAGCGGCCGGGGTTGAATGATGATCTTTATACTTTCTCTCACGGCGAGGAGGAGAGCCTCGAGGAGGCGCTCCGCGCCTTGCAGTCCGCCGGCGAGAGATTCACGTATACAATAAAGGACGGGGTCGTCACTATCGAGTAGGCGACGGGCGGGTCACCGGTCGCGGAAATACCCGTCGAGTAGCTGGAAGGCGGCGGCGAACGAGCTGATCTCGTTGCGCGAGACGCGTTCCTCGGCGGCAAGTATTTTTTCCTTTTGTCCCCTGTAGAAATGTTCCCTCAGTTGTTCGTTGATGGTCTCGTGCATCCAATAACGGGCTTGTTCTCCCCGGTGTCGTTCGAGATACCCGTTCGCGCGGGTCGCGTCACGGTGCAGCATCACTCGTTCCCAGGCCTGCTCGATCCCTTTTCTCTCGCTGGCGGAAGCGGTGATGACGACAGGCTCGACGCCCGACTCGTGCGGCGGGAAGAGATGGAGGGCGTTGCGCAATTGCACGCTGGCCAGTTCCGCCCGCTCGATATTATTCCCGTCGGCCTTGTTGACGACAATGAGGTTGGCCATCTCCATGATCCCGCGTTTGATCCCTTGTAGCTCGTCGCCGGCGCCGGCGATTTGCAGCAGGAGGAAGAAATCGACCATCGAGTGGACGGCGATCTCGCTCTGTCCCACGCCGACGGTCTCGACCAGGATGACGTCGAACCCGGCGGCCTCGCACAGGAGCATCGCCTCGCGGGTCTTGCGGGCGACCCCCCCGAGCGATCCGGCCGATGGAGAGGGACGGATGTAGGCGTTCGGGTCGCGCGCCAGCTCTTCCATGCGGGTTTTGTCGCCGAGGATGCTTCCCCGCGAGCGTTCGCTGCTGGGATCGATGGCGAGGACGGCTATCTTGTGCCCCTTCGCGGTAAGCGATTTCCCAAGGGCTTCGATGAAAGTGCTCTTCCCGGCGCCGGGCACGCCGGTGATGCCGACGCGGGTGGATTGCCCGGTGCGGGGGAGGCAGCGGTTGATGAGATTCCTCGCCTGTTCTTGATGCTCGACCCGGGCGCTTTCCGCGAGGGTGATGGCCTGGCTCAGGATATTGATATCCCCGGCGAGGATGCCGGCAAGGAAGTCGTCGGTAGAGAGGTTTCTCTTTTGCAGCGACCGCAGGCGGTCGGCGAGGGCAGGATTCACGGGATCCGGCCGCGTGATGCCCTTGTTCACGGCGAGCGCGGCGTACTGGCTCTCGTTCTCGGGGTGTTCGATCTCGCGTGTCATATTCGTTAGATTTTTATCTATACTTTAATACTCGTCCCAGCTCTTGATGGCGATCTCCGCGGGGTCGACCTTGCAGATGGCGTAGATAAACGCGCTGGCGAGCCGGGCGTTCGTGATGAGCGGTATGTTGTAATCGACGGCGGCACGGCGGATCTTGTACCCGTTATCCAACTCGCGCGGGGTGTGGTCCTTGGGGATATTGATCACGAGATCGACACGGCGCTCGCGGAGATACTGCATCACGTTGGGTTCGCGCGCCTCGTCCGGCCAGTAGAGGGTATCGACGAGGATACCGTTTTGCTCGAGGAAGCGGGAAGTGCCCCCGGTGGCGAATACCTTGTATCCCTTTTCGATCAACATGCGGGTGGAGTTTAGCAGCTCGACTTTCGAGCGTGCAGGGCCGGAGGAGACGAGTATCGCGTGTTCCGGGACGCGTTGCCCGACGGAGAGCATGCTCTTGAGGATGGCCTCGTAGTAATTCTCGCCGATGCAGCCGACTTCGCCCGTGGAGGCCATGTCGACGCCGAGGACGGGGTCGGCCTTCAGTAGCCGCGCGAAAGAGAACTGCGACGCCTTGACGCCGACGTAGTCGAGGTCGAAGGTGGAGCGGTGGAGCGGCTCGACCTGCTCGTCGAGCATGACGCGCGTGGCCATGTCGACGAGATTATACTTGAGCACCTTCGAGACGAACGGGAAGCTGCGCGAGGCGCGGAGGTTGCACTCGATCACCTTGATGTCGTTATCCTTCGCGAGAAATTGTATGTTGAACGGGCCGGAGATGTCGAGCGCCCGGGCGATGTCGCGGGCGACGCGCTTGACGCGGCGGATGGTCTCGACGTAAAGTTTCTGGGCAGGGAAGACGATCGTCGCGTCGCCGGAGTGCACGCCGGCAAACTCGACGTGCTCGCTGATGGCGTAGGCGAGGAGTTCCCCCTGTCGCGCGACGGCGTCGATCTCCACCTCCTTGGCTTGCTCGATGAACTCGGAGACGACGACCGGGTGCTCCTTCGATACCTCCGCCGCGAGGTCAAGGAAGTAGCGCAGCTCTTCCTTGTTCGATACGACGTTCATCGCCGCCCCCGACAGGACGTACGACGGGCGGATCAACACCGGGAAGCCGACCTTGTCGACGAACGCGTGGAGATCGTCGATGGAGGTCAACTCGCTCCATCGCGGCTGGTCGATGCCGAGGGTATCGCACATGGAAGAGAATTTCTGCCGGTCTTCCGCCCTGTCGATTGACAGGGGCGATGTCCCGAGCACCGGCACTCCCTGCCCGTGTAACCGCGTGGCGAGGTTGTTCGGGATCTGCCCTCCGGTCGAGAGGATCACGCCGCGCGGCCGTTCCAGCTCGATAATGTCCATGACGCGTTCGAAAGATAGCTCGTCGAAATAGAGGCGGTCGCAGGTGTCGTAATCCGTGCTCACCGTCTCGGGATTGTAGTTGATCATGATCGAGCGGTACCCGCACGCGCGGATCGTGTTGAGCGCGCTGACCCCGCACCAGTCGAACTCCACGCTGCTGCCGATGCGGTAGGCGCCCGACCCGAGGACGATGACCGAGCGATGATCGTCCTCGTGAATGATGTCGTGCTCGTCGCCGTTATACGTGAGGTAAAGGTAATTCGTCATGGCGGGATACTCTCCTGCCAGCGTGTCGATCTGCTTGACGGCGGGACGAATGCCAAACGACAGTCGGAGTGCCCGCGCGCGGAGCATCCTCTCGTGGTGCGAGAGCGCGGGGGCCTTGATCACGAGTCGTGCAACCTGGAAATCGGAGAACCCGAGGCGCTTTGCCTTCAGGAGAAGGTCGCGTTCCAGCGCTTCCTCGCCGGGCAGCGCGGCGAGCCTCTCTTTGAGGATGTGAATATTCTCGAGGCGTTGCAAGAACCAGCGGTCGATCCGCGTCATCTCGTGAATCCTCTCGATGTCGTACCCCTTGTCGAACGCCGCGGCGATCGCGAAGACGCGGGCGTCGGTCGGGTTTCTCAACTCCTCGTCAATATCCTTTATCCTGACCTGGTTGCACGTGAAGCCGTGCATCCCCTGCCCGATCATGCGTATTCCCTTCTGTATGGCCTCCTCGAAGGTACGCCCGATGGCCATGATCTCGCCGACGCTTTTCATGGAAGAGCCGATGAGTTTCGACACTCCCTCGAACTTGTTGAGGTCCCAGCGCGGGATCTTGCAGACGACGTAATCGAGGGCTGGCTCGAAGCAGGCTGTCGTGACGCGCGTCACGGAATTCTTGATCTCGTGCAAGCCGTACCCGAGTCCCAACTTCGCCGCGACGAAGGCGAGCGGGTACCCGGTGGCCTTCGACGCCAGCGCGCTGGAGCGAGAGAGGCGGGCGTTAACCTCGATGACGCGGTAATCCTCCGAGGCAGGGTCGAGGGCGTACTGCACGTTGCACTCGCCGACGATCCCCACGTGCCGCACGACGCGGAT
>JAIRKS010000107.1 GCA_031259905.1 Odoribacteraceae bacterium | reverse complement strand
GTAAGTCGCCCTCCTTGTAAGGTAAGTCGCCTCCCCTTGTCAGGTAAGTCGCCCTCCTTGTCAGGTAAGTCGACTTCCCTTGTCAGGTAAGTCGCCCTCCTTGTCAGGTAAGTCGACTTCCCTTGTAAGGTAAGTCGCCCTCCTTATAAGGTAAGTCGCCCTCCTTGTAAGGTAAGTCGACTCCCCTTGTAAGGTAAGTCGACTCCCCTTGTGAGGTAAGTCGCCTCCCCTTGTGAGGTAAGTCGCCTCCCCTTGTCAGGTAAGTCGCCCTCCTTGTAAGGTAAGTCGACTCCCCTTGTCAGGTAAGTCGACTTCTCTTGCAAGGTAAGTCGACTACTCTTATCAAGTAAGTCGCCCCTTTTGTGAGAGGAGTCGCCCCTTTTGCAAGAGGAGTCGCCCCTTTTGTGAGAGGAGTCGCCCCTTTTGCAAGGGAAGTAGGCTTCTCTTGCAAGAGGAGTCGCCCCTTTTGTGAAAGGAGTCGCCCCTTTTGTGAGAGGAGTCGCCCCTTTTGTTAGGGGAGTAGGCTACTCTTGTAAGGGGAGTAGGCTTCTCTTGTAAGAGAAGTCGACTTCTCTTGCCGGGGGAGTAGGCTTCTCTTTCCGGGGGAGGTGGCGGCGGTAGGGGGGACGGGAAAAGAACGCGCCGGCGACAGTAGCCTGTCGCCGGCGTTGGAGTTGTATGGCGGGGTGTCAGAAGGCGTGGATGCCCTCGAGGCTTTCGAGGTAGGGGAGGAGAGCGGGGTTCGAGGGGCGGAGTTTCATGTCCGGGTCGAGGACGTTTCCCTGCCTGTCGAGGAGGATGAAGCGGGGGATGCCGTTGATGTCGAAGGGCGCGGTGAAGGTTTTGTCGTCGCCGGCGTGTAGCTGGATGCCGGGGAGCTGGTTGTCGCGGGTGTATTTTTCCCAGGCGTTTTTGTCGGTGTCGACGGAGATGCTGACGAGGGCGATGTTTTTCCCTGCCATTTTTTCCTCGAGCGTTTTCATGTGGGGGATTTCCCGGACGCAGAAGCCGCACCACGTCGCCCAGAGGTCGACGAGGAGGTATTTGCCCCGGAAGTCGTCGAGGGCGTGTTCCTTGCCGTTGATGTCGGGGTAGCGGAAGGCGGGGGCGGGTTTCCCGGCGATGCTCTCGCGCGGGAAGCCGTTTTTGAGGTAGGCGGCGGCGGTGGGGGCGTCGATGTTCCCGTCGAGGAGTGCCTCGAGGGTGGGGGCGAGGTCGGGGCCGGAGGGGCGACGCGTGATGTAGGGGCTGATGATGTTCCCTTGCTTGTCGAGGAGGATGAAGCGGGGGATGGCGTTGATGGAGTAGGCGGCGGCGAAGTCGCTTTCCTGGCCGATCCATAGCTGGAGGCCCGTCAGGTGGTTGTTCTTGATCGTTTCGCTCCATTTTTGCTTGTCGGCGTCGACGGAGATGCTGACGAGGGCGATGTCCTTGTCCTTGAATTTCTCTTCCAGGGCTTGCAGGTGGGGGATTTCGGCGCGGCAGGGGGTGCACCAGGTGGCCCAGACGTCGACGAGGATGTATTTCCCGCGGAGGTCGTCGAGGGTGGTGACGCGCCCGTTGATGTCGGTGGCGGAGAGGGGGGGGGAGGGGTCGCCGGGGCGCGGGCCGACGATGCCTTTCCGGATGTTCTCGATGTTGATTTGCCCGGTGTTTTCCATTTGCCGTCGGGCGGTTTCCATTTCTTCGGCGGAGAGGGTGACGGTGGAGAATTTGACTTCTTTGGCTCTCGCGATTCGTTCGGGACTCCACGTTTTGGGGTCGCTTGTTTCCTGTTGCGCTTGCAGCGCGGGCGATAGCAGGGTTGCCAGGAGGATCGCCATTGCACGGGTTGTTGTCATGGTTGTTGTTTTAGAAGGTTTATTGGATAATGCCCGCGACGGCGCGTGTCGTCGCGGGCAGTGGATTTAGAAGGCTCGCACGGCGCGGAAGAAGTAGGGGGAGGAGTACGTTTTGTAGTTGCTGATGTTCGTGTGCATGTAGTCCGTCCCGTTGTTGAAGGAGAGCGCGGAGGCGTTCGTGGCGGAGGTCTCGGTGGATGACCAGTAGAGGCTGGCGGCGAAGTTGAATGGCGTGCCGCCGAGCGCGATGATGCCGGCGTCGAAGGCCGCTCGCGCGACGAGGTCGTGCGCGGGGCGGTACGTGTTGCCGATTTGCATGGTGGGCGGGTTGCCGCCGGGGATGACGTAGGAGAAGTTGCCGATGATGAAGTTGTACATCTCGATGAGTTCCCAGATCGAGGGAATGTACCACTCGCCGTCGAGTTGGTTGCCGTTCTTTTCGTGTACCCAGGCGAAGGCGGGGTAGTCGGTGGCGAAGGTCGGCGATCCGGCACGCGCGGCGATGATGGCCCGCGTGTTGGCTTTCCCGTCGAGGGGTCCGGTCTCGTGGGTGTCGGTGACAGGTCCCCAGGGTACGACGTCGAGCTGGTCGAGGGAGAGGATCATGCCGTGTTCGCCGCCGTCGATGACCTTGTAGATGATGCCGACGGGGTTGTTGGCGTCTGGGTACGGGTCGCCGAAGACGTGCAGGCTGCCGTTTTGCGTGATGGTGACGCGCTCGAAGCGGTTGCCGGCGGCGATGTAGAGGTGCGCTACGCGTGGGGCGCGCCGCGGGTTCGAGGCGGCGGTGATGATGATGTCGAGGGAGTCGCGTTCGATGACGGGCCAGTCTGCCTCGACGATGACTTCCCAGAGGGGGTTGTTCGCGTGTACGGTGACGCGTTGCTCGCGCCCGGCGGCGTCGAGGGTGATGGCGTTGGTGGAGACGAGGAGCGCGTCGGCGGCGTCGTCGCACGAGGTGGCGATTGACGCCAGGAGGATGATCAGGAGGTGTCTCATGGTGGTTGTTTTTTAGCGCGTGTTTTTGATGGTGGAGACGATCGCGTGGATCATGTCGTATTTCTGGCGGAGTAGTTCGTGGCCGTTGACGTCGCCGTACTCGGCGTCGAACTCTTCGGGGGTGTAGTGGAATACGGCGCGGAAGAACATGATGGCGTCCTCGTCGCGTGTCGGCGTGTAGTAGCGCGTGTATTCTCCCGGCACGGAGGGGTTCGGGGCGAGCTGACCGGGCATGGAGGGGCCGGATTCGAGGAAGCCGTACTGGTACCAGTGTGGCTTGTAGTTGACGGTGACCCCGGAGCTGATCATCATGAAGTAGACGCTTGGCTGGGAGGGTTGCGGCGTGTAGAGGGCCTCGGAGACGGCGAAGAATAGTTCCAGGGAGACGGCGTGGCGCGCGCTGGCGTACTTGTACCAGGTCGCGGCGGCGATATCTTCCGTTAACGCGCGCCGCTCGTCGCCGGACATGTTGCCGACGTTGCCGACGTTGCTAAGGATCATGGTTCGGTAGCCGTTGTAGACGTTCCCGGGGCGTTTCCCTCGGTCTTCCGTGTTGAAGGCGTTTAAGGTGAGTTCGCCGACGAGGAGCACGGTGCCCGGGTAAAAGGCGGGGAGGAGGGTGGGGAGTATGTTCTCCTTGAAGAAGCGGACGCCGTCGAGGAGGTCGTCCCTGTTCTTCGACAGGGCGTAGGTGGTCGACGCGTCCTGCCCGGTGACGGAGTAGAAGGGGTCGAGTTTCTCGACGTGGATGATCGAGTCGCCGTAGACGTTGATCCCGCGGAAGAGCTTGCCGAGCGTGTCCGAGTAGAAGATGGAGATCCCGTGCTCGCGGTAGATCTCGTAACGCGCGCGATCGAGCGGGTCGGTGCTGTCCTCGACGCGCAGCCAGTCCTTGTCGAGGAGGGAGGGGGAGAGTAGTCCCTCGTCGTCGGAATGGCAGGCGGCGAGGAGGATCGTTAACAGTAGGGGATATACGTTTGTCTTCATGATTTGGATGTTTTACAGGTGAGATACCGGTTCTTTCCATTCCCTGGCGGGGTTTTGCTCCAGCGTGCCGCTGTTGAGGTTGATCTCGCTGTCGGGGATGGGGAGGACGTAGTAGCGCGCGTCCTCGTCGTAGGGTTTCAGCACGAGGTCGCCGGTGATGTCGGCGTAGTCGTAGTACACGTGGCGGATCTCTCTCTGGAGTGACCACTTCGGGTAGACGGCGTAACGACGGAGGTCGAACCAGCGTTGTCCCTCGAAACAGAACTCGCGCCGGCGCTCGTCGCGTATGAAGTTCATCAGCGCCTCGCCGCCGGGGGAGAGCGCGTCGGGCGGGGAGGAGAGGCGGTTGGCGCGGAGCACCTGCACGTCGACGATGGCCTCGGCGGCGCGGTCGAGCATGAGCAGCGCCTCTGCCCGGTTGAGGTATATTTCCGGTAGACGGATGATGAAGATGTCCGAGCAGAGAGCCACGACGCGGCTCGCGTATTTCTGGATCATCTGGTAGCCGGGCAGGGAACTGCCACGGACGTAATAGGTGCGCCGCAGGTCGTTTGCCGCGAAGAGGGCCAGCAGTTCGCTGCTCGGCATGAACTTGGTGGCGTTGATGTACGAGAAATCCATGTTCGATGTGGTCGCTGCCCCGGACGTGAAGATGGTCTCCGTGGAGTTGAAGGCGACGGTGTTGGATGAGGCGACAGGTCCCAGCGTGTTGTGATCGACGAGGCGATAGTTGCCGCGCGCGAGGATGGTGTCGCATTGTACCCTGGCCGTCTCCCAGTCGCTCGTGTAGAGGGCCACGCGGCTCAGGAGCGCGCGGGCGGCCATCTCTCCGCCCCGGTAGTTGGTCAGGGGGACGAGACCCTTCAGGTGCCTGATGCTCTCGTTGAGATCGCTCGTGATCGAGCGGTAGCACGTTTCGACGGAGGCGCGGCTGAAGCGCTTGTCCTCGATCGTGCTGGTTAGCTTGAGGGGAACGCCCGGATCGGTGGCGGCGGTGGTCTCGCTGTAAGGTCGCGCGTAGAGGTTGACGAGGTAATAGTAGTAGACGGCCCTCAGGAATAGCGCCTCTCCCTTCACTTTCCGGTAGCCGTCGCCCTCCTCTCCGGCAAATCGTTCGACCTCGTCGAGGATGGCGTTGAGCACGCCGATGTGCTTGTAGAAGGCTTCCCAGGTACTTTGCGTGTTGACGTCGGGCTGCCACCAGTGGAAGGCGATGTGCGCCGGGCGGTTGCTGTTGTACGTCGTGAAGAACGCGTCATCGTCCATGACGTGAATCCAGTAGTCGATGTCGCTCCCGGTGGTAGCGGACATGTAGCCATCGCCGACGAGCAGTTCGTTGAGGTCGCCGGTGTTCGTGATGTATGCTTGATCGTTGGGGAACTCCTCGAGGAAGCCGCTGCAAGCGGCGAGGAGGATGATCGCGGCGATACTATATATATATAGGATATGTTTCATGTCAATGGGGTTAAAATGATACATTGAAGTTGAAAGAGTAGGTGGGCCGCAGCGACATGTTGATCGTCGGGGCGGTGCCGTCCTGCGTGGCGGGATCTTGTCCTTTCAGTCGCTTGCCGGCGAAGGTGTAGAGGTTTGTCCCCGCGATGCTGACGTATGCCGACTTGAAGGCAAAGCGTTGGCATAACCATTCGGGGACGTTGTAGCGAAGGGACGCGGATTGTATTTTCACGAAGTTGCCGCTGACCACGCGCAGGTCGGATTTATCGTACATCTGCCAGAGGCCCGACGCGAAGGTGATCGGCTCGCCGTTGATGTTGGTCTCCCCGTTCCACCACGCGCGGTTGCCCAGCGAGTTCTCGAACGCGCTGCCCGATACCACGCCCGGCACGTCGGTGAATTGCTCGTCGCCGGTATTGCGCCACCGCCGGAGGAATTCCTTCCGCACGTTGGCGGTGGGTTGCGGGGCGGTGGTTTTGTACTCGGAGCTAATATTCGGGTACATCTGTAGCAGGCGGATCTTTGACCCGAAGCTGTACGTCATGTTGATGGACGCGGAGAATTGTCCCCACGTTAACGCTTGCTGGAAACCTCCCTGCATGACGGGCACCCGCGTGCCGGAGTGGGTCATCACGTCGGTAAAGATGTCGGTGAGGGACATCTCCCTGTATTTCTCCAGGAGATCAACCCGCTGGTTGTTGACGTACACGACGCGGTCGGAGCCGTAGAAGACGGGAGCGCCGTTGAACGGGTTTAGATGCTGGTACTTGTAGGAATAAAACGAGTGCAGCGGTCGCCCTTGCACTTCCAGCGTGCCGTTGAGGTATCCCTCGTGGTTGATGGCGTTCGTCAGCGTTTTGTCCCGCGCCGGCCCGGGGACGTTGTTCGTTACCCGCCCGAAATTGGTCGTCACGCTCCAGCGGAAGCCATTCTTGCTCCTTCCCCGCGTGTCGATCAACGTGAAGCGCAAGCCAGCCTCGATGCCCTGGTTTTCCAGCAGACCGGTGTTGACTACCCAGTTCGTGACCCCGTTGATCGAGGAGATGCCCTTGTCGAAGAACGCGTCTTGTGTCCGCTTGTAGAAGTAGGAGACGCTCCCGGCAATGAATTTACGGAAGAGGCTAAGGTCCATCGTCAGGTTGTAGGAGGAGGTCTTCTCCCATTTCAGGTTGGGGTTGGCGTAGCTGGAGACACTCGACTCGTACTCCCCGAAGTCGGCATCTATCCCCCCGCGTTGGATGATGAGCTGGGAGGAGATATTGTCCAGCATGTTCCCCTGGTAGCCGAACGACCCGTGCATAGAGAGATCGTCTACCCAGTTGACGGTCTGGAGCACGTCCTCCTTGGTGTTCCAGCGTGCCGAGATGGACCAGATGGGAGCCAGTCGCTCGTTGGCCCGTGAACCGAAGCGGTTGGAGGCGTCAAAGCGCCCGTTGATGCTGACGGTGTAAAGCTTGTTGTAGGTGTACGACGCGGTGGCATACGGCCCGACGCGATTCGTTAACTGGTCGGTCCACGTGCCGAGCGCGTTCAGGTCCGTGCCCGCCCACGACGCGTATTCCGGGAAGTTCGTCGGGTTCACCTGCGCCATCTTCTTACCGCGCTCTTTCAGGTAGCCCCGGTATGTCTCGTTGAGGCCGTAATATTGCGTCGAGCTCAGCTCCCCGCCGACGGCAGCGTTGATGTAATGTTTCTCTTCCTCGTCGAGCGTTCGAGAGAAATTTACCTGACCGCGTAGCGTGTAGGCGTATTGCTCGGTGTTCTGGTAGATGAGTTCCCCGCCGTAGGGTAACAGGTTACCGTTCGCGTGATGCCTCAGCCGTTCGGCGTAGAACGTGTTCTCCCCGTGCCACGTCTCTTGCGTCGTGTTGGTCGTGCTGTACGCGGCCGTTAGCGTGGCCTTCAATCCCTCGTTGATTTTGAAGTCCAGCCCGGCGACGGCCGTGATCCCGGAAGAACGGATCTCCTGCGTTGCATTTGCTTTCTCGTGGAGGATGTTGAAGCCCCGGAAAATGTCGCCCTGGGCTTGCCGCGGGTAAAACCACAACGAGCCATCATCGTCGCGTGCCGGTAGTGCTCTTGTCGTCTCGTAGGCGTAGCGTGTCACCTCCGCGTCGGAGGGAGTGTAATCGCGTTTGTTCACGTTACCGTTCAGGTTGAAGCGTATCGTCCAGCGGTTGTACGTCCCGACGATATTCATGTTCGCCGTGTACTGCTTGTTGGCCTCGTCCTTGATGCTGCCGCGGGCGTCAGAATAACCCGCCGAGATGTAGTAGCGTACCTCCGGGGTGCCGCCGGAGAGGCTAACGGTATGCTTGTGGGAAAATGAATTTTGCATCAACTCGTCGAACCAGTCGGTGTTTATCGACTCGTAACGCCCGACTTCTTGTTGCATCACGTCATAAGGAATGACGCCCTGCCAGTAATCGAACAAGGCTTTCTCGTATCCCAGCCAGTGTTGCACGTGAGGGTAGATGATGCGTTTCTCGATGAGGTCGCGGGAGAAATCGACCCGCTCTCGCGAGTTCATCATGTAGACACTCCGGTCGGAGTAGTGCGGGCGTCTCAGGAAGGTCCCTGCAAAAGCGTAAGAAAGCTCCGGGGAGCCTTGCCTCCCCTGTTTGGTCGTCACGACGATCACGCCGTTCGCCGCCCGTGGGCCGTAGAGCGCCGTGGCAGAGGCGTCCTTCAGGATGCTGATCGACTCGATGTCGTTCGGGTTAATGCCGGAGATGGCGTTCCCCAGCAGGTTGACGAAGTCCAGGTCGTTGATTTGTTCGGGACTCACGTTGACGGGGTTCTCGATGACGATGTTGTCAAGTACCCACACGGGTTCCTGGTTGCCGAACACGGTGGACGTCCCCCGGATGCGGATGCGAGGCACGGCGCCGACTTGCCCGGAGTTCTGCATGAATGTCATGCCTGGAACGTATCCTTCCAGCATCTGGTCGACGGAGGTAAGTCCCGACACCACGATCTCTTCCGCCTTGATGAATTGAATGGCACTGGTGCTCTCCCGGAGATTCAACTGCTGGTAGCCGGTCGATACGATGATCTCGTCCAGCTGGGAGATCGTCTCTTTCATGACGACGTGTAGTGAATCTTGTCCGGTATATTTCACCTCCTTCTTTTCCATTCCGATGAAGGAGAATACTAATGTTAACTCCCCCGTTTGCAGTAGCCTGAGCTGGAAGTATCCGTCCTTGTCCGAAGATGTGGCAGCTCTGTTTTCCTTGACGGTGATCGTCACCCCGGGCAGCGGGAGGCGTTTCTCGTCGATCACCTTTCCCTTCACGATGATCAACCGCGTGGGTTGCTGCTGCGGGCGCGTGAGGGGGGCGGGGGAGACGATGATGATGTCGTTCTCCAGCGTGTACTTGTAGCCGATGCTTCCCAGCACGCGCGTCAGCACGTTCTCCATCTCCTCTCCCGTGCACTTCACGGGTTCGAGGCGGACGTCCCCCAGCTCCTCGTAGTTGAAGATGAAGTAGTATCCCGTTTGTTTCTGGATCTCCCTGAAGAGCGTCTCCAGGGACCCTTCTCCCAGGTCGAGGTCGATCTTTATCGCCTGCGAGAAGGTGACCGCGGAAAGCGACATCTGCAGGAAGCAGGTAAAAACCAGGAAAAGTCTCGTCACTCTCAAGATCTTTTGTCTTTTGGCCGGGCAATGAGACGGCCGTGATCGTTTTTTTTTCATACTTTCGTTGACTTTTAAAGATGAGTAAATGTGAACAAGCCTCGCCGGCAAGTGAACGCTTGTTCTATTTTGCTTGTTTTCCGGGAGGCGTCGCGTGACGCCTTCCTTTTATTATTCCCGCGGCTGTCGCGCTATCGTGACTCGCTTGTGGTCGATCGTGAACGTGACGCCGGCGGTTTTCCTGATGGCCTCGAGGATGATCGTGATGTCGTCGTACTTCCTCATGTAGCCGGAGAAGCGCGTGGCGGCGATGCCCTCGTC